>JBKJUN010000630.1:0-8796 GCA_046590555.1 Bryobacter sp.
AATCCGGCTATCAGAAGCCCGCCAAGGCGATCCTCGATGTCCTCAACGCGCCAGACACCCCAACGCCGAGCGTCAACCCAACCAAGACTCACGTTCTGTTTCTGCAGACCGTCCGCAATCCTACCATTGCCGAACTGTCCAAGCCAATGCTCCGCATCGCTGGCCTGCGCATTGATCCGGCCAATTCCGGGCCTCACCTCACTGCCTATGGCTATGGCCCCTACCTCCAGAAGCTCGATGGTGGACAAATCACTAAGCTTGAGCTCCCTGCTAAGGTAGCGCTGACCGGACTCAACTGGTCGCCCGATGGCCGCTACTTCTCGGTGATGAACCACACCGCCACCACCATCGAATTGTGGATTGGCGAGACTGCCACCGGCCGCCTCAAGCGAGTCGAAAAGGCAACCCTCAATGCCGCCGTCGGCGATGCTGTCGAATGGATGCCAGACTCGCGTACACTGCTTGTCCGGCTTGTACCTGCCAACCGAGGCAAAATGCCTGAAGTACCTGCAACTCCCTCGTCGCCCAACATCCAGGAATCGGCTGGCAAAGCCGGTGCCACACGCACCTACCAGGACATGCTCAAGTCTCCCTATGATGAGCAAGTTTTCGAATTCTTCGCTCAGTCCCAGTTGGCCCTGATCACTGCCGCCTCTGGCCAGGTTACCCCCATCGGCAAGCCCGCGATGATCATCAACCAGCAGGCCTCTCCCGATGGCCAGCATATCCTCATCAGCCAGATCCACAAACCTTTTTCCTACGTCCTGCCCTTCATGCAATTCCCGCGCGAAGTTGAAGTGTGGAATCGTTCAGGCCTGATCGAATACAAAGTAGCCAGCCTGCCTCTGCAAGAGCGCATCCCCATCGGTGGCGTCTCAACCGGCGCGCGCAACATCAACTGGAACCCCAGCGAACCCGCCAGCCTTTTCTGGGTGGAAGCTCTTGACGGTGGCAACCCCAAAGAGAAGGTTCCCAATCGCGACCGCATCCTCACCAACAAAGCCCCCTTCAAGACCGAGCCGGTCGAACTGGCCAAGGTCAAGGAACGCCTCGCTGGCCAGCTCCTCTGGTCTGCCAAAGGCAACGCCGTCATCATGAGCGACATGGAACTCAACAAACGCTGGTTGCGCACCATGATGATGGACCCGAAGGACCCCACAGCACCGGTCAAGATCCTCTCTGAGCGCAACATGCAGGATCGTTACCGCAACCCCGGCACCTTCCTCACACAAACTCTCCCCAACGGTCAGCGCGTCCTCGCCGAATCGGGTGGCTATCTCTTCCTTGAAGGCGATGGCGCATCAGCCGAAGGCGACCGCCCCTTCCTCGATCGTCTCGATCCAGTCACAGGCAAGAAAGAACGCCTCTTCCATTGCGACGCAGACCACTTTGAAACGGTAGTCGCGCTTCTGAGTGACGACGGTTCGCGATTCCTGACACGGCGCGAGTCTCCCACCGAAGCCCCCAACTTCTTCATCCGTGACAGCAAGGGCGGCATGACTGCCTTCACAAAGTTCGCCGACCCGGCACCGCAGCTCCGTGGCATCTCAAAGCAACTCGTCAAGTATAAGCGTCCCGATGGCGTCGATCTCAGCTTCACGCTCTACCTGCCCCCCGGCTACAAGCAAGGCACCCGACTACCTACCGTCGTCTGGGCTTACCCGATCGAGTTCAACGATGCCGATACCGCAGGCCAGATTGCCGGCTCCACCAAGCGCTTCACCACGATCAACGGCTACTCGCACCTCTTCTTCCTGCTCGAAGGCTATGCGATCCTCGATGGTGCTACGATCCCGATCATCGGTAGCCCCGAAGAAGCAAACAACACTTACGTAGAGCAACTTTCGGCTTCAGCCAAGGCGGCTATCGACAAGGCTGCCGAGATGGGCGTCACCGATCCAGAACGCGTCGGCGTCGGCGGGCACAGCTACGGTGCCTTCATGACAGCCAACCTGCTGGCCCACACAAATCTCTTCCGCGCCGGAATTGCCCGCTCGGGTGCCTACAACCGCACACTCACCCCCTTCGGCTTCCAAAGCGAGCGCCGCACGTTCTGGGAAGCGCCAGAGACCTACCTCAAGATGTCGCCCTTCATGATTGCCAACAAAATCAAGGCACCGATTCTGCTGATCCACGGTGAAGCCGACAATAACCAGGGCACCTTCCCGATCCAGTCTGAGCGCATGTTTATGGCAATTCGTGGCAATGGTGGCACGGTTCGATACGTAACGTTGCCTCATGAATCCCACGGCTATTCCGCCCGTGAATCCGTTGAGCATACGCTCTTCGAGATGACTTCCTGGTTCGATAAACACGTCAAGAACGCGCCTGCCCGTTCTCTCGGCTCGAATTGATCTCCTACGATCCACACCAGTGGCTCCGCCACTTCTTTGATCTCCGTGGTTCGATGTTTCGCGAGATCATCGGTCGCGTATTGCTCTGCGTTGCATGGTCAGCGGCAGTAGTTTGCTTCGACAAGTATGTTGTCGATGTCAACATCTCGTCGCTCCTCCATGCCCTGGTCGGTTCTGCCCTGGGCCTGTTGCTTGTCTTTCGAACCAATGCGTCTTACGACCGTTTCTGGGAGGGGCGCAAGCTTTGGGGTGGTATCGTCAATGAAACAAGAAATCTGATCCGCGCCGCCTCCGTTCACCTGGCTGGAGAACGCGATCTTCTTGTCAGTCTCACCGAGCTTACCGCCAGCTTTCCACCAGCGACGATGCACCAGCTTCGCGGCACAAAGATGCCTGGTATGGTTGAGGTGCAGCATCCTCCGCTACAGATTGCTACCCAGATGACAGCCATCCTTAGAGAGGCGCAACGCCGGGGAACTCTCTCAGACATCATCCTCGTAAGCCTGGATCAAAACATCCAGCAACTGGTCGACTATCTTGGGGCCTGCGAGCGGATTCGCAAAACTCCGCTGCCTTTCGCCTATGTCATCCATCTCCGGCGCGCACTCGTGCTCTACTGCTTCAGCCTCCCTTTCGCACTGGTCGATACCTTCGGCTGGGCCACAATTTTCGACACGCTCATAGTGGCTTACATCTTCTTTGGCATCGAAGAAATCGGAGTTGAAATCGAAGGCCCATTTGGTTTTGACGACAATGATCTTCCGCTGGAAGAAATCTGCGAATCCATCCGTCACAACCTATTCGCTCTGGTGAACCTGGAACAATCGGTACCCGACGTGATGCCCGAAGGTCTTTAGCATGCGCTTGCTTCCGATCCACGACACACAAGCGCGGCGCATCCTTTCGCCCGTCTCGGGCTTCCTGGCCGAAGCCGGTTTCACCCATTCCCTAACGCCTGCCCGCAACTGCACCTACGGTTGTAGCTATTGTTATGTGCCCACCATGCGCATCCAGGCCGGCCTCAAGCCTGACGACTGGAAGCACTGGGGCGAATACACCACCTACAAAACCAACGCCCCAGCGCTTCTCAAGCGCGAACTCAAGCCCGATCAGCTCATCTATTGCTCGCCCCTGACCGACCCCTACCAACCCGCCGAAATGCATCAGGAGATCATGCCGCAGATCCTCGAGCAGATCTACATCCACCCGCCCAGGCTCTTCGTCATCCAGACCCGCTCACCCAACATCCTGCGCGACACAAAGTTATTGCAAACTGTAGCCGAGAATACCGACCTCCGTATCAGCTTCTCGATCACAACCAATGACGACCGCATCCGCAAGATCTTCGAGCCGCGTTGCGAATCGATCGCAGACCGCCTGCGCACGATCGCCGAGTTGCGGGCCGCCGGGCTCAACGTCTACGCAACAGTCGCGCCCATCCTCCCTTGCGAGCCGCCAGAACTCGCCCGCCTCGTCGTGGAAGCCACAACCAACCCCATCATCGGAGACCCGCTTCATATCCGCCAGCTCAAGCCCAGAGGAGCCACTACGCGCGACGCGGCCTTCAAGATCCTCGATCATTACGAACAACCGCAGTGGGCCGAGCCCGGTTTCCAGACACGGCTCCTTGAAGTGTTAGACCATGAAATCAAGGCACTTGGCCGCGACTTCGCAACCGGCCCCAAAGGCTTTTCATGCTTAACACAAACGCCATCCTCACCCGCCTGGGCATCACCAATCCCACTGGATCCCAAGTCCTCACCTCGTTCAACCCGTCCACCGGCCAGGCGCTAGCCAGCGTCCCGCTTGCTTCGAGCGCCGATTACGAGCAGGCGATTGCCAGATCCACTGCCACCTTTGCCAAATGGCGTCTGGTTCCAGCACCACAACGCGGCCTGATCGTGCGCGAAATCGCCGAAGCCCTGCGGGCCAACAAAGAAGATCTTGGGGCGCTTGTCAGCCTTGAGATGGGCAAGATTTATCAGGAAGGCTTGGGCGAGGTACAAGAGATGATCGACGTCGCCGACTTCGCTCTCGGCCTCTCACGACAGCTCTACGGCATGACCACAAATTCCGAGCGCCCCGGCCACCGCCTCTACGAGCAGTGGCACCCGCTCGGCCCGGTAGGCGTCATCACTGCTTTTAACTTCCCGGTAGCAGTCTGGGCCTGGAACGCCCTCATCGCCGCCGTCTGCGGCGACACTGTGATCTGGAAGCCATCGGAGGAAACACCACTTACCGCCATCGCCGTCCACAACATCGCAAATGCAGTTCTGAGCAGACATAACTTCGAAGGTGTCTTCGAGCTCCTCGTCGGCGACATTGCAACCGTCGGCGAGCCGATGCTGGACGACCGTCGCCTCCCGCTAATCTCAGCCACAGGTTCCACGCGCATGGGTAAGATCGTCGCCGAGCGTGTCGGCCGCCGTCTGGGCCGCACCTTGCTCGAACTTGGCGGCAACAACGCGATCATCCTGATGCCCGACGCAGATCTCGATCTGGCGCTGCGCGGCTGCCTCTTCTCGGCCGTCGGCACCGCCGGCCAGCGCTGCACCACACTGCGACGCCTCTTCCTGCACAGCGCCATCGCCGAAACCTTCCGCGCCAAGCTCACCAAAGCCTACAGCCAGATCCGCATCGGAGACCCGCTTCTCGACACCACTCTCATGGGCCCACTTATAAATCAGCGTGCGGTACAAAGCTTCGTCAAGGCCGTAGACGCGATCCGCACCGAGGGCGGGGAAATCCTCTACGGCGGCAATCGCTGGGAGGGCAATTTTGTCGAACCTACCATTGCTCGATCCCGCCACGACATGGCAATTGTTCAGGAAGAAGTCTTCGCCCCAATATTGCACACGATCGACTTCGATCATCTCGACGAAGCCATTGCCTGGAACAATGAAGTGCCGCAAGGTTTATCGAGTTCGATTTTTACTACCAACCTCAAGAGTGCAGAAGCATTTCTGTCAGCGCGAGGTTCCGATTGCGGCATCGCCAACGTCAACATAGGCACCTCGGGGGCCGAGATCGGTGGAGCTTTTGGGGGAGAGAAGGAAACCGGCGGGGGAAGGGAATCAGGAAGCGATTCCTGGAAGACATATATGCGACGGCAAACCGTTACCATCAACTATTCCGATGCCCTGCCACTGGCGCAAGGCATCGAATTCAACTTTGATTAAGCAGCAGCTAAGCGATCTGATTCGGCAATCAGTTTGGCGTAAGCCAAGATCTCATCGAGAGTGGCGGTTACCAGTTGATTGTCCATATCCTGCCAGGTGGAGATCATCTCGATTAGATGTAGGCCACCAAGTTTCATCACCCAGGCATCGGTAATGCCGCGCTTGAGTTCTGCGCTCACCTTAAGGAGCAAAGGGAGCGGAAGCGCCACAACCTTTTCCTGTTTCTCGCCATCACATTCAAGCTCATACTTAACGTCGATCGTATCGGCATGGCGAATGGAAATCGCATTCTGCTGCCAGCGGAACGTGAGCTTCCAGGAACGCCCAAACGGGTCGGGGCCTGTCTCGAAATTGCGGAAGTTTTCAACCATCAAATCAAGGCTAACGCAAACTGGACCGGATCAGCGCAAGGAACTCGTCCTTGGTCGCACTGTTACGACGGAATTCACCCAGCATCGCACTCGTAACCGTAGAGCTGCACTGCTTCTCAACGCCGCGCATCATCATGCAGAAGTGCTTCGCTTCACTCACCACTGCGACGCCGCGCGGCTCAAGCACTTCCATCAGCGTATCGGCGATCTGCTGCGTGATCCGCTCCTGCACCTGCAATCGCCGGGCAAAAGCATCTATGATCCGAGGAATCTTACTTAACCCGATGATTTTCTTGTCCGGCAAGTAGGCTACGTGCACAGTGCCAAAGAATGGCAACATATGGTGCTCGCACATCGAATAATATTCAATGTTCTTCACCACCACCATGTCATCGTTTTCAGCGCTAAACAAAGCGCCATTCACAATTTCTTCGATATTTGTCGTGTAGCCGCTGGTCAGAAAGCGCAATGCTTTCTCTGCCCGGTAAGGCGTGCGTAGCAATCCTTCACGCGATGGGTCTTCGCCAAGATCTTTGAGAATTTTCTCGAACATGTCGCCGATGGCGCCACGTTCGTCCTTCTTCGCATCCTGCGACCCTGTGACATATTTTGTGGAGTAATTTGGTGCTGGCTTTGCAGCCGCGACTTTCGTTTCTACAACTTTCAATGTTGCCGCCTTATTGCTTGACTTCATTTGCTTGTATCTCGAATCGATTGTTTCTAGTTTCGTATATTCGTACGCGGTCGAAGCTCACCGCACCGATCTCAAAATGCTTCATCCAACCACGCTTCAGCCAATCCGCAAAAACATAGGCCACGTTCTCGGTGGTAGGAACCAGACCCTTCAATTCTTCTACCTGTTCATTCAGATTCACATGACTCACGCGAGAGAGAATTTCTTCTTTGACACAATCGTCCAGTTGGTTGCGATTCACCAACATGCCTGTTTCTGCATCCGGTTCTCCTTGTACAGTCACTTCAAGCCAATAATTGTGACCATGACCAAATGGATTGTTGCAACGCCCATAAACGGCCCAATTCTCATCTTCACTCAATTGATTTGAGTGCAGCCGATGAGCCGCCGAAAACGGATATCGAGCGGTCAATTTCATTCTCCCCTGTACTCCACATAAAGATTCTCGGTTTCATAGAGCCGAACTTCATGCAGCTGCACGGTATCGGTTGAGAAATGCGGCAAAATCCGCCGCCAGATCTCACGGGCAATATTCTCCGAAGTTGGAACCAATTTGTCGAAAGGAGCTACCTCAGCGTTAAGGTACCGGTGATCCATTACATCGACTACTTCACGATTCAACACGGTTTTCACGTCTTTCAAATCGACGATCATCCCAGTCACCGCATCCACCTTGCCACTCAGGGTGACTTCAAGAACATAGTTGTGTCCGTGCCCATAAGGATTTGCGTCAGCCCCAAATGTTTCAAGGTTTTTTTCGTCGCTCCAGCCCTCGACCGCACAGCGGTGAGAGGCTGAAAATTCCACTCGGCGTGTAATCAACATGTCTTTTCTTCCTTAAAGATGATCGACGTAGGGCTCGCGATTCCATAAAATAGATTTACATGGCCAAAGCCAACTCAACTTCATCCCCTTCGCGCGTGTACGTCGTCGGCATCGCTCTCACAATGGCGGCCCTCTTCTATATCCTCGCCGATACGCTGACCGAAAAGTTGGTCAACCAGGGCGACCAGGCTACTGCCTTCTCCGTCACAACCGACCAGGGCAAGACAATCTCTCTCAAAGATTATCCCGGCAAAGTGCTGGTTCTGAATTTCTGGGCCTCCTGGTGCAAACCCTGTGTAGATGAAATGCCCTCACTTAACGAATTCTCGAAGCGCATGTCCAAGGAAGGCGTCACAGTACTGGGAATCTCCGTCGATCACGACGAAGCCAAGTACAAGAAGTTCCTCAAAGACGCCAACATCGCCTTCCAGACCTATCGCGACGAAAAGGCCAACATCCCTGCCTCCTACGGCACCTTCAAATATCCCGAGACCTACATCATAGACAAGCAGGGTAAAGTAGTTGAGAAGATTATCGGCGAAGAATTCTGGCTCAATCCTAATGTCATCACCCGCATCCGTCGTCTCCTCTAAGCCCGCCTTCCCGGCGGCTGCCCGTAAGGAACTGCTCACCCTCTTGGGCTCCCGAGCCGTGCTCGATCGCAAAGAAGACCTCACACTTTACGAATACGATGGCGGCGTCGATAAACACCGTCCTGATCTTGTGGTCTTCCCGCGCACTACCGCGCAAGTGCAGGCAGTGGTCGAGATCGCCCGCAAGCACCAGCTTCAGTTCATCGGTCGTGGTGCCGGTACCGGTCTTTCGGGTGGTGTGATCGCCCGCTACGGCGGCCTGATGGTCAGCTTCACGCGAATGAATCAGATCGAGAAGATCGACTTGCCAAACGAGCGCGTTCAGGTCCAGCCCGGTGTCGTCAACCTCGACGTGACCCTGGCAGTGCAAACCCAGGGCTACTTCTACGCTCCCGACCCAAGCTCACAACGCGCCTGCACCATCGGTGGGAATGTCGCCGAAAACGCAGGCGGTCCCCACACCCTTGCTTACGGCGTCACCACCAACCACGTCCTAGGTCTCGATGTCGTCCTTCCTGACGGCACAAATTTTCAAACCGGCGGTATGGAGCTAGACCTTCCAGGCTACGACCTCGCCGGAATCGTCACTGGTTCAGAAGGCACAATGGCGCTGGTCACAGGTGCCCGTCTCCGCCTCATGCGTCAGCCAGAAATGGTCAAGACGGTCCTTGCGATTTACGACACCACCAAAGATGCAGCCGACACAATCGCAGAAATCGCAGGCCGCCTTATTACGCCCGTTGCCATCGAGATGCTCGACGGCGTGATGCTCCGCATGGT
>JBKJUN010000715.1:0-2257 GCA_046590555.1 Bryobacter sp.
GTCCCAACTTGGGGTGCACTTGCTGCGATCCTCAGTCCCAGTCGCCCGCTTTTCTTCTTCGCGATTGTGGCGCTTCTCTACACTCCTGTGATTCGGAGGTTGAATTTTCGCCTCACCCACTCCGATCGATTCACCCTGTCCTTTGCGCTTCTTGCCGCCCTCTTCCCGGTTCTGTTAATTTTCTCCATCTCCCGGCTAACTAACACCAGCATGTACGTCCCGCGCTATCTCTTGCCGGCCACCCCTGCCCTGGCTCTGTTTTGGGGTTGGGTGATCGGCCGGGTCGAGTCGGTCCCGATTCGCCGTTGCATAAGTATCAGCTCACTGCTTTTGATTCTCGGATTCCAATGGGCTCTTGGGAACTGGCACCATGAAAACGACGATTGGCGCGGCGCATTGTCAAGAGCTGAAACACTGGGTGCTGGATCGGATACGGCGCTGGTTCTTTACACAGCTCTTGCGGAATCGGCGAATCTCGAACTCCTCGCCAAAGCCGATTCCAAATCATTCCTGCTCTGCCCCCTCGCCGCTTACCCCGCCAAGACTCCCCATGTCGTCGCTCTGCCTCTCGAAATTGACGCCGCGTCCCAAGCCTTCTGGGAAGCTGACTTTCAACGCACCATTCGCCCGCGCACCAGCTTCAGCGTAGTGCTCCGGGGCTTCGCTCAACAGCCGTTTTGGATTGAATATCTGATCCGGTACTCGGAATCCCACGGCTTCCGGCTCGGCAACAGGGAATCATTCGGCGGGCCTGCCCAAATGATCCTCCTGCATTTTGTTAGATACTAAAGAAGAAGGAATGTTCAACATTGCCCCATTCGTGGCAGTAGTTCTCGCTGTGCTCGCTGCAATCGCCGCGTTCACGGACATTCAAGAACGTCGCATTCCCAATTGGCTCGTTGCAGCCGGAATATTGATTGGCTTCTCTCTCAATATTTTTCTTTACGGCCAACTGGGCCTAAAGAATGCCGGGCTCGGCTTCGGCCTCGCCCTCCTTATTTACTTTCCACTATTCATGCTGAGAGGAATGGGTGCCGGAGATGTCAAACTCATGGCGGCCGTTGGAGCTCTAGTCGGCCCAGGCAATTGGCTCCGAATCTTTGTGCTCACGGCCCTCATTGGAGGTGCCATAGCAGTCGCCACCATTCTTTACCGCGGAGCATTACGGCGGGTGCTAAAGAATGTCGGACACATCCTCATGAGTCCGTTTCGCGGTCGCGCCCCCTATCAGGATCACCCGGACTTGGATCTAACAAGCGGAGCAGGCATCAGCCTGCCCCATGGAGCGGTCATCGCTCTGGGCACTTTTCTATTTCTTTTTTTGACACTCTATTAAAGTTATCGGCATCTAAACCGATAGATTGGCAGTGATGATGCAAAACGTTCTCAAAAGCGAGCGAGTTTTCGAACTCATGCCGCCGGTATACCTTCAAGCATTTGCTTACCTGCAATTGCTCGATTTCCTGACAACGATGATCGGCATGCGCCTGGGCCTCTCTGAGGCCAGCCCAACCATCCGCCCCTTGATCGAACCGCTCGGCTTGGGGCTCGCCGTTGCGATGTCCAAGCTCGTTGCCTTCTCCTTGGCCGGTTTCTGCCTTGTAACAGGCCGTGACCGCATTATTCGTTGGATCAACTACTGGTTTGCCGCCCTCGTGGTCTGGAACATGATGCTCATCATTGTCGTCCTTACTCGCGGCTAGTACTAGTTGACCGGAACCACCAAAATAATCTGTACTCGAGTCGGCCCGCTACCCCGCGTGGCGGGCCGAAGCTCCCATAAGTCGAGAGACTTCAAAACTTTATCCCCAAAACCGGATGGATCCGCCCCATCTTTTTTCATCCGCGAAAACTTCCCTTTTTCATCCAGATAGCCGTAGAAGACCATCGGGCTTGGCTTGGGCTTGAGCGCACCAGGCACAACAGCTTCTGGCGGAACCAGCCTCTGTGCCGGAACCTTGGTTAGTATCGCAAACGGTGCCTTTAATTCAGGGGGGCTCGACAGCGAGACGACGCCGCCCACCTGCTTGGGCCCAACGGGCGCAACTCTGGGCACGCAAAAGTGCATTACCCATTCTCTTGTCCACCCCACGTTTAGATACAAAGTGTAGACAGGATCGCCTTCGAGCAAACTCCGCGCCGCCGGAACGATGTGATCCACTCCGCTCTGAACAATGATGACTTCGTTGCGGCCATTGGACGGGTGCACGATCTGCACCAAGGTCGCGAAGTCCGGCAAAATGGCACCCGATCCGCC
>JBKJUN010000898.1:0-4454 GCA_046590555.1 Bryobacter sp.
GCCCGTACCGGTTACAAAGCCGGAATCCCCGGCAGCGAAGCCCGTCAGAAAATGAGCCTCAAATGATCCCACTCCTATTCCTCGCTTTTCAAGCTGACCCGGTCTTCCGTGCGGACATCGATCTGATCCGCGTACAAGTCCAGGTAACTCACGACAACAAGTCCAAATCCGGGCTTACCAAGAAAGACTTTTTACTCCTCGATCAAGGCAGCCTTCAAGAAATAATTGCGATCGAAACAGAAGCTCAACCTCTCGATCTCATCATCTTGGTCGACGTTAGCAACAGCATGACTCCCGTGCTTCGCCAACTCAAGCGGAAGTCTGCCGCCGCTCTCCGCCAACTTCGCGACGGCGACCGCGTCGCAGTTCTATCCTTTGGCACCTCCCTCAAGATTGAACATCCATTGACTCAGAATTTCGATGCCGTCCACAAAGCAATCCGCCAGATACGCGGGCACCGCCCCGGCACAGAACTCAACTCCAACATCCTCGAAGCCACCCAATACTTCCACAAACAGGCCCGCTCCTCGGCGCGTCGCGCGATTCTACTTTTTACTGACAACCACGGCGATCGCGGTGTTCCCGATTCTCAGGTCATCGACCACCTTTGGTCCTCCGACGTGATTCTCCACTCCCTCATTTTTGAAGGAAAGCTCCCAGCCAATCCACAGCCCCACGTGGAGTTATTCTCGACAGCCACCGCCGGTGACATATTTAGGGCCAATACCGAAAGCCTCAATTTGCCCTCGATCTTCGATCTGCTGCGGCAGCGCTACACCTTGATCTACCGGGCCCCATCTGCTTCACCCACCGGCCAGGCCCGTAAGATTGAAGTCCAACTACTGAATCCAATCGCCGGAAACACTCAAATACGCTACCGCACTGGCTACAGTGCCACAGCTAACTTACCTGCACGTCAAATTGAAGTTCAACCTTCAAATTCTCTTCCCGGAAACATCGAAAAACGTAAGCCCACAGGCTACAAACCCAAACTCGGCAATCCCGTTTCAAAATAACTTTTGAAGCTTTTCTGCACCCTCCTAACGCTTCACCCGCACCACCCTAAACCCCAATATCGGCGCCTTAAAGTCCGGCTTGTCCCCAAATCGCCAACTCGTCGCCAGTTGCATCCCCAACGTCTCGTAACTCCCCCCGCGTGAGATCCTGATCTCCCCGCCTTTCCCACCGGTCGGATTCACCGTAGGCGAACTTGTGTAGTAATCTTTCTCAAACCAGTCCGACGTCCACTCCGACACATTCCCCAACATGTCATGCAACCCATACCCGTTCGGCAGCAGCTTCCTTACCTCCTGCTTCCGGTCTCCGCTGTTGTCGTGAAACCATGCCACATCAATCGAATTCCGTGGCCGATCCACAGTGGTTTTCCCTAATGCCGCATACTCCCACTCCGCCTCCGTTGGCAGCCGGTACCGGAACCCATCGCTACTCGCGTTCAGCTTCGCAATAAACAACTGCACTTCATTCCAGCTCACTTCCGATTTGGGAAACTCGCTCCCCGTCTGTTTTCCCGTCATCACCGCATTCCATTGCTTCTCAGTCGTTTCAGTTACCGCCATCTCAAACCCCTGCGTCAGCCGCACCACATGCCGCGGCTTCATCTGATCTTCATCCGTATCCGACCCCATAAAGAACTGTCCCGGCGGTATCGGCACAAACTCGATCAACTCCTCCTTCGCCTCAGGCTTCACTTCAGCCTTTGGCACGACAACGGGCGGTGCGTAATCCAACTTCGCTTGAGGCACCACAACCGGAACAACTGCCACAGGCACATCCGCCTTCGGCCTCAAGAAAGTCCAATACAATCCCATAGCCACAACCGATGCAACCGCCACCATCAACACCATCCGGGACCGCTGCGCTACCACAGGTCCCGCTCCACCGAGCGCTTCAACAAATGCGCTGCAGCTTTCAAACCTCTCCCCAGGCAACTTCGCGATAGCCCTCTCCATCGTCGCCTGTATCGCCGGACTCACCACCCCACCCAACTTCGGCGGCGCATCATGAATGATCTTGTAGGACAACGCGATCCAGGTATCAGCCTGAAAAGGCATCTCCCCGGTAAACAGTTGATAGGCCACAATCCCTAATGAAAACTGATCCGCACGCCCATCCACGGCCTCTCCGCGAATCTGTTCCGGCGACATATACCCCAGCGTCCCCACCGTCGACCCCATCCCACTCGACATCGTCTCCGTCGCCCCTGCCGACGTAATCCGCGCAATCCCAAAATCAGTGATCTTGATGTTGCCAGTTTCGTCAATTAGTATGTTCCCAGGCTTGATGTCCCGGTGCACAATCCCCTGCGCATGGGCCGCATCCAGAGCTGAAGCTGCCTGCCCCAACACTTTCAGAATTCCCTGCGTATTCTGTCGGTTCCCGCCTGCAATCATCGCGTCCAGCATCGATCCCTTCACATACTCCATCACGATGTAGGCGCGATCCTCTACCCGAAAGAAGTCATACACCGCAACGATATTCGGATGCTGCAACTTAGCCGCAGCCCGAGCCTCCCGCGACAAGCGCTCCTCTAAGCTAGCCCGCGCCGCCTCATCCACTCCATCCAGGCGAACACTCTTGATTGCTACCTCACGGTCGAGCGTCGGGTCATAGGCCCGCAACACAACCCCCATACCTCCGCGTCCCAACTCACCGCGAATCTCATACCGGCCCAGCGTTTCCATCCCCAAAGCTTATCGCGAGATCAAGCCAGCTTCCAGGGCTTTCTATACTTACGGCTCACCATCTGATTGGCTGCCTTATCGTCTAAGATCTTTTCCGCTGCATCATCCCATTGAATCCGCCGTCCGGTCCGCAGTGCGATATTCCCAAGCAATCCACCCTTGGTCAACATATGTCCGTATTCAACATCGCAACTAGTCAACTTACGTGACTTCACGCTATCGAGAAACTCCCGCAGATGCCCCGGGCTATCCGGAATCGATGCCGCAGGCCTCACAAAGTCCATCACCTGCTTGCCCTTACGAAACACCTTATGCTCGCCGTAGTTCGTAACAAGCGTCCCCTCGCTACCCTGAAACGCCGCCCCAATCCCCCAATCTTCAAATCCAGGAGGTCCCTGCGGATTCATACTCCACACCATATCGAGGCCCGGATACTCATACTGAACTTCGAGAAAATTCGGAGTCTCCCCGTTGTCGTCCGTCAACTCACGCCGCCCCGTAGCTGCCACCGCCTTCGGTGCCTTCAGGCCCAAAGCCCAGTAAACAATATCGGTAATGTGGCACCAGAAATCGATAAACATCCCGCCGCTGTAATCCCAGTAGTACCGGTAATTGAAATGGCTCCGGTTCTTGTTGTAAGCCCGCACCGGCGCTGGACCCAACCAGAAGTCATAATCAAAACCCTGCGGCGGCTTCGAATCCGGCACTACACCAAGCCCCTTCAAATCTGAGGTCTTCCACACCGACACCCGGTTCACCTTACCCACCACACCGCTCTGAATCAATTCGACAACCCGCCGGTAATTCGGCAGATCGTTGTGGATGTGGTTCCCCATCTGCGTCACCCGCTGATGAGCCCGAGCCGCCTTCACCATCCTTCGCCCCTCACCAATCGAATAACTCAGCGGCTTCTCAACAAAGACATCCTTGCCGGCCTCCGCCGCCTGCACCATCGGCAAAGCATGCCAGTGGTCTGGCGTAGCAATACAAACCGCATCAATGTCCTTCGATGCGAGCAGCTTCCGGTAATCCCCAAAAGTTTGAACACTCACGTCCCGCTGCTTGCGAATCTCCGCCACCGCCTGCGCCACATGCGTCTCATCGAGATCACAAACCGCCACCGGGTTCATGTCCGTGTGCTTCAGAAAGCCCCGCAACCGGTTCATCCCCATCCCGCCCACACCAATGAATCCAACATTGATCCGCTCACTCGGAGCCGCCAGTCCAGAACGCAAAAAGGCAGGAGCGCTGCCAGCCAAAGCCATCAATTCGCGGCGAGTCATAACCCACAATTCTAAGGCAAAAGTCGGCCGTTGATCACCGATTTCAGCGCGCTCCCCGCTACTTCGTACTCCGCCAGGAACCTCCCCGCATTGCCAACCACCATTTGGCCTGGCCAGCCAGCCTTCCCGCCGGTACCTTCCAGGACTCTCTATACTTAGTCTTGGCGTAAGCGTCCAATGCCCACAATTCTCTATGTTCGTGGATGGCGGTTCCACTTCTAGTCCAACGAGGGGAATGAGCCGATGCATGTTCATGCGATCAAGGGAGATGCCGAGTGCAAGTATTGGCTGCTGCCAGACGATTTTGATATCTCAGAAGAGTTTGAATTCAATTGCACGCCGAGGTTGCGGCGCGAAGTGCGCCAGGTTATCTTCGAGCACTTCGATCAGATAGTGGCTGCATGGCGTGAGCATTTTGGAGGAGATCGTGCAAACTAAGACAAAGCCAATTCTGGCAACGGCGGTCAAG
>JBKJUN010000035.1:0-13252 GCA_046590555.1 Bryobacter sp.
GCCAGCGATTTCCTGTCAAACAGTTTCTTCAATCGCCCCTGGGTGGATCGAGCTAAATCCAGTTGCGTCCGTGCAGCCTCAATCCCTGCCGTTGTTTCCGGCAACGCACTGCGCGCCTCAAGCCGGGCAGCCTCAGCTTGTGCCGCCCCGGCCTGCAACTGCTGCGAATCAATCACAACGAGCGTCTGCCCGGCTCGCACACTCTGCCCCGGCTCCACCATCACCTGCCGCACCACGCCCATCACCTGCGCCGCGATCACACTGCGTGTTCGAGCCTCAACAGTGCCACTGGCTTTCGCACTCAAAGCACTCAACCCGCCTCCAACAACGGCTACGCCCACCTTCACCGGCACAGCCGCAACAGCCTCTTTCTTCTCATGCTGCGTCGAGCAGGAAGCCAGTAAAACCAATGCCCACAATGTATGTTTCATTACTGCAATACCTCCGAATCAGGTCCTAATTTGCCCAGTGCCGCAGCATGATTCAGCTGCGCCGATCGCACCCCGTGTTGCGCCACCAGTAGCCGCAACCGCGCCTCGGTCATCGCTGTCTCGGTCCGCAAGAGCTCCGTCACATTCGCGAGGCCAGCCTCATAGCGATCCCTCGTAATCCGCAAGCTCTCTTCTCCTGCTGAAATCGCAGACTCTGCCGTCTCAACCCGCGCCCTACTCACGTCAAGCATCGTCTCCGCCTGCATCACTTCAACCTTCACTTGGCGCTGCATCGCCTTCTCACTAGCCTCGGCTGCATGCTGTGTCTCTACCGCCATTCGCACCCGAGCCCGATCCGCTCCTCCTGAATAAGGTGTCCAACGTAATGTCACACCCGCCATCCAGTTCGCTCCAGCTCGCGTCACAAACCGTTGCCGGTCAGCCTCAAACCCCAATCTCAATCCCACCTGCGGCAGATACGCCAACCGAGTCATCTCGCTCTGCTGCCGGGCTGCATCTACCTGCAATCTCCGCTGCTCCAGCTCAGGCCGTTCCGCCGCACCAGTCTCGATCTTCTTCAAAACCAGACTCAGTCCGGTGGTCAATTCAAACGAAACATCTTCAGCCGCCCCAACCAACTCCCCCAAGACTCCTGCCGCAATTTTCGCCTCAGCCCTGCGCAGCAACAATTGCTCCTGCATCCCCGCCAAATGCACCTTCACCGACATTGCATCTGCTGCCGTAGACCGCCCCACATCACGCACTGCCTCGGCCTGTCGCAAATCCGCTTCAGCCGCCTTCACCGCCTGCTCAGCCACCGGAATCGCAGCCCGGGTCAATTGAGCATCCAGGTAGGCTCTCGCTGCCCGGCTGGCCATCGCAAGCTCAACCTGCCTGACACTCACCTGCGATGCCTTCCTGCCCGTCTCGGCGATCTCCACAGCCTTACGCGTCCGCCCCGCATCCCATAGAACCTGCTCCGCACTCACGAGCGACTGGAAGTTGTTTAAAAAGTCAGGCCGGTTCAAGGAATCAATGGCAAAATTTTGAAGCCCAAACTGGCGCTGTGTCAGCAAAGATCCAAACACAAAGACCGGGTTGTTTGACCGCACCCAAGTTTCCTGATAGTCCACTCTCGGCAAATAGCCTGCCTTGGCCTCGGGAATCCTCTCTGCCGACGCCTTCAACATCGCTTTCGCAGATTCAACATTTGGGTGGCTCGCCACCGCCCGTCTCACCGCATCCGCCAGCGTGAGTGGCTCAGCAGCCCCAAGCACGGCACCGCCAGCCAGAAGCACCAGGATCATGCTCTTCATGGATTAACTATATGCTCATTCAATCATATAGTCAACAAGAAAAGTTGCCTCTAAGTCGCGAAAAAGCCGGTCGCTCCGCGACCGGCTGCTCAACAACTTTTCTAGTTTTTAGTTCTCAGGCATATATGCCGGAATAGCCTCACCGGCAATCACAGCATTGGGGGAAACAATCTGTGGGTTCGAAGCAAAGTAGCGTGATTCATTCAGCTTGCGGAACACCTGCCCGGCAACACCGCTTGCCACCGGTCCACTCACCAGCTTGCCGCCGGTCAACAATACTGTAACTACCAGCTTCCGGTCGCCAACTTCGTTGAAGCTTCCAAACCAGCCAAGATGCGTCTTGTGATCCGAGTGCGTGCAGGTTCCAGTCTTGCCGAAAATCGGCTCATGGTCTTCATACCCGGCCCGCCGTCCAGATCCGAAATTCACAGAACCTTCCATCCCGGGACGAATCTCCTGGATTGCAGTCCCGATCTTGTCGATCTTCCTCCGCACTTGCGGCACAAAAGTCTCGACCTCAGCCTGCGTGCGAGGATACTGCAGGTAATACATCGTCCCGCCATTAGCCACTGTCGTCAGGATCGAACTCAACTGCAATGGAGTCAGGTTGATCCCGTCTCCAAAACTTGTCATCATGCCGATCCCGCTCGGCACTTCCTTGCCAGGCCAAATCCCGGGTTGTTCTCCAGGAATATTCAATCCGGCCGTCTCGCCCAAACCAAGTAGCTTCGCATAGTAAGAAATCTTCTCGTAGCCAAGCTTCTTACCGATCGAGGCAAAATAGGGATTGTTGCTGCGGGCCATTGCGGTGGTCATGTCGAGATAATCCCGGCGGCCCAGCTTCACTACCTTGTCACGGCTATATTCGCCTTCCATCACCCCGGCCACACCAGCTAGAATCTTGATCGTCGAACAAGGCTGAAACCCATTCTGTAAAACCAGCTTCTGGTTCACCATGCTCAAAATCCGGCCATTAGTAGCATCAGAAACCACCACCGCACCATTCAACCCATTCAGCGCTTCCACCGCCGCCCGGCGAATCGTCAGGTCTTCCCCGTCGATCACATCGCCGTCAGTGGCATCGGCAAAATTAGGCACCGTCCAAAATCCCGCATAGGGGCTATTCCGTTGCCGAAAGCGAGAAAGTGGAGCACGCCCACTGGTCAACGAAGCCTTTTTAAGAAAAGGCGACTTTTTCGTTGCGGCAGCAAAACGTGTTTTCGCTGGAGCGATTTTCGTAGATGTCACTCGCTTCGATGCGGACACCTTCTTAGCTGAACTCTTCTTTGCCGTTGCCGCCCGAACAACCCCGGGCGCGACAAATACGAGCAGTGCTAGCAGTGCAGAGATGAATAATCTGTTAAAAGCCATGCTGTCCTTATCAGTCCTATCGTCGGATTCGGCCGAAACCATAATCCAATCCGGTCTGCCACTTTGGAATTTGCCGTCAACCGAGACAGCGCAAACAAATCCAACCTTAACAAAAGATTGGCCTTATGGCAATCTATGAAATTCCATACGGCCATGTCAAGTAAATTCTTAAGTTAAGCCCAGTACTTCTGGGCCTTTCTTGACAATTCCTTCCATCGTGGAGGCGAACGTGTCTACTTCCTCAAGGGTCGTATATACATTCGGGGTGATGCGTAATCCGGCATATTCCTTGCCACGAACAATCGGAACCACCATGATCTTGTGCTTCTCCATCAGGTATTCAGCCAGCTTCGGAATGTTGAATCCCTTAAAGCCAACCGTCCCGATCCCGCAACTCATTTCCGGATCATCGCTCGTGTGCATTGTTACACCCGGCAACTCTTTCAAACGCATAGTCCAGCGCTTGCGCAAATAGCGCAGTCGAGCAGCCTTGCGTTCCACCCCAATCGACTCATGAAAAGTCAACGCCTCGGTAATCGTATTCCGCTGGCTGGCCGGATGAGTCCCAATCTCTTCAAACTTGCGGATGTTATCGGCCATCGATTCCGGTGCCGCCATGAGCGGCCAGATCTTTTTGATCTTGTCCTGCTTCACGTAAAGGAATCCTGTACCGACAGGTGCCAGAATCCACTTGTGCAAACTCGTGCCGTAGTAATCGCAGTCAAGATCATCACGCTTGAACGGGAATTGCCCAAACGCATGAGCCCCGTCCACAACCACTTCAATCCCTCGGGCCCGAGCCAACTGCGCAATCTTCTTTACCGGGAAAATCTGCCCAGTCAAATTTGTGATGTGGCAAATGTGAATGACTTTGGTCTTGGGCGTAATCGCCTTCTCAATCAACTCCGCCAGGTAGTCGAGCGAAGGAGCTGGCACCGGAAACGAAATCTGCTTCAACACAATCCCGTCGCGGCGTTCCCGCTGATTCCAGGTCGTCAGCATTCGGCCATAATCCTGGTTCGTCGTCAGCACTTCATCGCCACGATTGAGCGTCATGCCGAGCTGCACGATCTCAAGCGCCTCGCTCGCATTGCGTGTAATCGCAATCTCTTCCGGATCACAACCAAAACTTTGCGCGAGACGCCGGCGAACGCTCTCCAGTTCAGGCCCCAGAATTTTCCACATAAAGTGGGCAGGGCCCATATTCGAAATCTCGAGGTAGCGTTTCTCGCTCTCCATCACGATCTTGGGGGATGGGGAAACACCGCCATTATTCAAGTTGATGATATTCCGGTCCACGGTGAACATGTGTCTCACCTGAAACCAGAAATCTTCGTCCACGGCCAGGGAATCGGCGGGTTTACCGCCTTGTGCTGCCAACGCTGCTTGCAAACGGGGAAGGGCGTCGCCTGAGAAAGCAACCGCGGCTATGCCGGCGGCGCGAAATAAGTCTCTGCGATCCATGCCATACAGTAATCCGTCAGGCCACAACATTGCAAGCATCCATGCGCATTGATACCATCCCTTAGTGATCGTCCTACCCCTGAGCAGTCTTCTGCTTGCCCTTGCAGCCTCCAACATCGAGATCAAAACCGCAGCCGAGCGCAGTATTGCTCTTATCCAGAAGGTCAACGCGCAATGGAAAACACCCTGCTTCTCCTGCCACAATCAAACTCAGGGCGACCAGGCCCTTGCCACCGCACGCACCCATGGCCTCGCCGTCAACGAAAAACTCGCCTCCGCCTCCAGCACCCGCACCTACAAGCGCCTCACAGACCTCGACGGCTCCATCCGAATCGACGAATTGATCGACCCATCCATGAGCGAAGGCTCCATGCTTATGGGCGCACACGCCGCCGGTGCCAAACCAACCCTGGCTACGGCCTCCTATGCCCGCCACGTTGCAGCCAACCAGTTTCCCGATGGTCACTGGGCCGTCTTCGACACGCGCCCGCCCCAGAGTTCGTCCGACATCACCGGCACAGCCGTCGCCATCAGAGCGGTCTCCCTCTACCTGCCTGCAGCTCAAAGGCAACAATACATCGACCGCGCTCGCCACTGGCTGGCCGCAGTAAAACCGGTCCACACTGAAGAAGCCACCTATCGCCTGCTCGGCCTTTACTGGACCCAAGCCCCCCACGCCATACTCCAGTCTGCCGCCCGCCACCTCGCAGAACTCCAGCACTCCGATGGTTCCTGGGCACAAACCCCAAGCTCCAAAGAAACAGATGCCTACGCCACAGCAGAAGCTCTCTACGCCCTCGCCACCACCAAGTCCTGGCCACCCACTTCCAAGTCTTTCCAACTTGGCATTGACTGGCTCATCAAGCATCAAGCCGCCGATGGTTCCTGGCACGTCAAGAGTCGTATCAACACCAAGGCACCAATCAGCCCGCCCTATTTTGAATCCGGTTTCCCCTACGGACACGACCAGTTCATCTCATGCGCAGCCACCGCCCTCGCCGTTCAAGCCTTGGCAGAAGCCCTCCCCGTGGTCCCAAATCCGGCGATGCCTCCGCCGCTCCCCGGTCTTGACGACTCCAAACTCGCCTGGGTCAGCACCGCTCTTTTCGGTACATCCGCAGAATTAGCCAAGATCGACCCAAACTCGGCCACCTCAGGCGGCACCACCGCACTCATGATGGCTGCCAATGACCCAGCCAAAATCGAAATCCTCCTCAAGCGAGGAGCCAACCCCAAGGCAATCACCAGGGAAGGCATCGACGCACTCATGATCGCCGCCCTCTTTAAGGGCAACTCCAAGTCTCTCGATCTCCTTCTCAAGGCAGGAGCCAATCCTTCACCCAAACACAAGGTCCGCTTTGACGCACATGCCCTGGCACACGCCGTCATGACCAACGATGCAGCAATGGTTCAATTGCTCACATCCAAAGGAGCCGACCCCAACCGTCCCATGCGCCTTCTCGGCGGCCAGCCCCTACCCCTGCTGAACATGGCAGTCTCCTTCGGAAATCCAGACTCGATCCGCCTTTTGGTGAAAGCCGGAGCTAAAGTGGATGCCCCAGACGACCTTGGCATGACGGCGCTGTCATGGGCTGCAATTGCCTTCCGTCCCGCTGCGATCCAGGCCCTACTCGACCTCGGCGCCAACCCAAAGCACAAAGATTCCTTCGGCCTGGTCCCTTACGACCACACGAAAGCGATTTCAGAAACCCCCATAGATTCGGAAAAATTGCTAAAAGGCCGCTAAGGCCTCACCGCTTCGATTTGTGCTGCCAACAAAACCGGCTCCCCGAATCCGCATTTCGAGTGCAACGCTTCCCGTCATGCGTGTGGCCCTGGCACCGCACCTTCACCGCCACCTTCGCCCCGGGAGTCACAATCGGCTGGTTTGCCTCAGCCTCCTCTACATCATGCAGTTGCTTCTCAAGCAACTCGATCTGAGTCTGCATCTCAAACGCCTTCACCTTCATCTCGGCAATTTGCTGCCGTAACGCAAGCTTGTCCGGCTTACCTGTCTGCTGGGCAGTCGCACAAACCAATACAAAAAGAAGGCAGAGGCATCGCATCAGGTAAGAAGTGCCCGAAGCTCGCGATTCCTCTCAACCAATTAGCAATCCTCAGGCTTTCCACTTGTAGTAGAAAAACGTGAGCGGCGTCTTGCCCGTATTCCGGATATCGTGCATCTGATTCGCTGCCGAATACATCATGCTCCCGGCTCCAACTGCTTTGTCCTTGCCTTTGAGTCCGATGATTCCGGTCCCCTCGGTGACCAGCGTCTCGCTGCCAGCCACCATCGGCACTAACCTATAGATTCAATGTGGCGGTTTTCCGTAGATCAACAACACGCATAATCAATAGTTTTCTATATGCTTGGCATAACCGCTGCCAAATTGATTCTCTCCGCAGCTTCCTGTTCAATTGGTGCATGTAACGTTGAGTAATCAATTACTATCTCGGTGCTGCCAACTCTTCAAACTTCGGTATCATGTTGCGGATGTTTTTCGTGTGTGTGCTAATCGTCGAAAGGGAGTACATGGGCTGATCAGGAAATCGAACAGCGAGAGCAGCTTGGAGCCGTCTCGCGCCAAAGTCCGGATGGGCAGTAATCAAGTCGAATAGAGCAATACGAATGGCGCAATTCATTGCCCTGGGCCGACGTAGCGGCGCGGTACTCTTGGTGTTAAGCCCTTCCCATCCTTCTGATTTGTAGCGATTCACCCACTCATAGCCAGTTTTGCGGGCAATATTGAATCGACTGCACAGTTCGGCCATTGTCAGCCGCCGCTCAAGCCAACAGGAGATGAAAGATTGACGCAAATCAGTCGAGACATCCCGCAAGCAACTATTGAACTCCATAACATTCCATTCTTGTTACTTAAGTGACTAATACAAGGCGGCAACCATATTGCCGCTACACCCTAAATAGCGGGAAAAATGGACAAAAAGTGACACACACTAAAAAAATAAAGTCATTGCAAAATCATAAATAACTGTGGATACTCATTTCTAGAGAACATGACAGCATTCGTCCTACAATCTGTAAATGCTGTAAGTCCGCTAAATCAACTCTTGGAGAAGCAAATGAAATTCAATACTGCCCTCTGCTTATTCCTTGCGCTGAGCACGACGACCTCGCTATTTGGACAAGGCGGTCGTTTGGCCTCAGGGCAAACCACTATTACACTCTCAAAGGCCTTTACGGATTCCCTGGACACGCTGAGCATGCGATTAGGCTTGGGATCAGACCCGGGTAGCGGGATAAGGTTGATTCGTCCACTTGCCACGACGTCGTTTACTCAAATTTCCACGTATACGACTGACCTTGAATCTGCCGTGATCGTGGATAGCAAATTTTACCTCTCATTCCCGATGGTTTCGGGCACGGCATCTGCTGCAGATACAAAGTTGGAACTGATTCACAGTGGTGGCCTTTTCATTCAGACACCACGTTCGCGAGTCACCCTGTCGATGTTTGCAATTGAAAATCTCACCGGCCAACTTGGATTGCGTGGCGTGGTGACCTCAAATGGAGAAATCGTAGGCGAATCTCTTCTGTTCAGCATCAAGTTGTCCGGCGCGCCAGGCATCACGACCACCTCTACAGGCGGAAAAATCAGCGTCCAGAAGGCATCGATCAAACTAACCGAGGGAGCAGCCTTGATCCTCAACACCGCGATAGGATTTGAAGCCTTCGAAGCAGATATGGAAATTGGTTTCGGCGATATCGACGTAACACTGACGGGAAAGCTCTAAGTCAATCCCGCTCGAAACATTATGAAAACAGAACAGGAACATACACTATGAAAACCATCACTTCTCTTTCGCTCTTGCTGGCTGGTCTTTTAAACGCAGGACCCATTATCGAAGTTGTACCGACTACCGGGACTACAAAACTGGCATTCAGCCGCGAGTTCTTGGCCGGAGTTTCCAGCAATAGCTTTACGATAACGACGACAGAGACTACCATTGACGCTCAGGCGGGCCTACACTTATCTTCTGCAATTGTGGCCTCCGTGATCGATCCGGTAAAAGTTCGCTACAAGCTCGTTCATACAGGAGCAATTCTGTTGTATTCAGACAAAAAAAAGGTGGAGATTTCAGAATTGGTCTGGGAACAGTACCGTACATCAATACGCCTTACTGGCTTGGTTCGTGTAGACGACAAACTCGTAGGACGAATACCTGTATTCAATGTGACTATGACCGGAACTCCGGCTTTTGGGGATATCGTGTACAACCCAATGAGCAGCTCAGGCCCTGTAGTTATGGACGCTCAGGCAACCCTAACGAAAGAACTAGCAGACGCGCTTAACAGCGCTTTCGCTATCACTACTTTTCAGGAAAAACTGCCGGTCGGATCGCTGGCTGTTCGTGGAACTTACGGCGATATCGCTCGTTGACCATCCAGAACGCAGAAATAGAGCGGGCGATCCAAGCCCGCTCTAATCTACAAAATCATTCTCAGGCTTTCCACTTGTAGTAGAAAAACGTCAGCGGCGTCTTACCTGTATTCCGGATATCGTGCATCTGATTCGCTGCCGAATACATCATGCTCCCGGCTCCAACTGCCTTGTCCTTGCCCTTAAGTCCAATGATTCCGGTCCCCTCGGTCACCACCATGATTTCCTCTTCCTCATGCTTGTGCGGAGGATGCGGCGTCGTTCCGGGATTCAGCGTCACACTCCCAGCCACCATCAGCTTCAATTGATCTGTCGGACCCTCAAAGTACTTCCGGTGCAAACCAAAAGTCTCCTTAACCTCCGTCGTCTCCTTCACCGTATAGGTGAAGTCCGGCAGCTTTTTCGTGCTCTGTCCCATCATCAAGGCTGGAGCCACCAACCCCGGCAAAAACTTGCGTCTTGTTGCGTTCTTCATTTTCATTTCCTCTTTGCCAAACAAATGTATCCCAAAGTGTAATCCTGCTGCGAATCGAGCGAATCCATCCACCCCACCACGAGCGCCAGAGGCACAACCAGCAATGCCGCAAATGGCATCAGCCACCCAGGCAGAAACTGCAATCCATTCATCAATCGCCTCGACAGCAGACGAAAAAATCCGCCCCCTGGCAACAGCTTCACAACATCCCAACCATTCGCCTCCAACAATCGTCTCACTCCAAACTTCGTAAACCGCCAATAGTCGTACGGATGCTGATGCACCTCCCACTCATGCGGCACTACCAAATACAGCATCGCACCACTACGCCCAACGCGCGCCATCTCCGCAATCGCCGCACCAGGCTCGGTCACATGCTCCAGAGTCACAACACTCACAAACGCATCAAAACTTCCATCCCCAAAGGGCAGCCGCAAGAGATCCGCCACACAATCCAGTTTCGAATAATTCCAGGCCACATCCCCCACACCCAGATCCACGCCCACATACTTCTGCCGCTCAAAATACTTGCGGTACTGTCCTTCTCCAGCCCCAGCATCGAGCACCGCACAACCCTCCGGCAGGACCCGCGCAAACTCGATAACCCCATCCACAATCAGCGTCTCAAAGTAGAGGATCTCGCGCCGCAACCAACCCGGAATCAGCCGCCGCAACCCTGCGTAACTCATGGCTTCTTCCGCGCTTCCACCATCACTGTGCTCCCGGCTCGGCAAAGTGCTTCCACTGCACTCACCGGCAGCGCTGCCACCATCAAACCCAGATGCACCAGGTTCTTGATCAACCGCTGCGTCGGCGTCTCGGCAATCTTGCGAATCCTCCGCGCCATCGGGTCGAGGCTTGGCGCGATGCTGATCGAAAATCCAGCCGGATTATCCCGCAAAGAAAAATGCTTCGTCCGCACCGGCTCAAAGCCGCATTTATCCAGCAGTACGTTCAAATCACTCAGCTTGAAATTATGCAAATGCCTTGGCACATCGATGCCATTCCAACTCTCTCCGAAAATCAGGAACTGCCAGCTCGCCGCATTCGGCACCTGTATAACCAGGCGCCCGCCTGGCTTGAGCAACCGGTGCGCCGCAGCCAGATACTCATCCGGTTTGTACAGATGTTCGAGTACATGAAACATGCTCAGCACAGACACACTCTCGTCCCGCAAAGGTGCCTGCGTCAACGTCCCGCAAAAGGCTGGCACTCCATTCTGTCCCCAGGCAATTGCCGCCGCATCGAGCGAAAAGTCCGAGCCCAACACCTTGTGCCCTCGCTCCTTCAGCATCCGCAACAACAAAGCCCCGCCACACCCCACATCCATTACCAGGCCCTCATTGCCAGCCCCGCGAATCGCACCTTCCAAAAAGCGGATGTGGTCCAGTGAAACCAGCCGGCGATAGAACTCCTCAATCGCGGTAATCTTGCCACCAGAATCGTTGTGCCAGTAGTCCGCCGGATAGTAAGTCGCTAGCTCCGCAGGCGACGGCTTCGGATAGAGCCGAATCAGATGGCACCGCGAACACTCAACCACCACAAAGCTCTTGTCTGTGGTGCGGTACAAGCGATCGGTGGCATGAAACAGCGAACGCATCTCAACCGAACCACAAGCCCCACATGCGTTCTCAGCCGCAATCGCGGATTGTTGGTCTTCGACACTGGAAATATCGTTCGGGATAATCGTCAATCCTTCAGGCGAGCTTCTTGCTCAATTCCGACAAACTCAACTGATAACGCCTTAGCAGCTCCACAACTTCCCTGTCGTTCAGCTTCCGTTTCTTGCGCCACTGCTTGCGCTTCAACCACATCTTGCCCAGGCCACCAATGGCCTCAAGATCGGCACGTAACAACGTCGCCGCAAGCTCTATCTTCGCTCGAATCCCCTGCACCTGTCCTGCCTCGCCCTCTCCCTTCACCCCAGCCCAGGCCCCTGCCACCAGGCGCATCAAAAAGAACACCGGGTTCAGCACCAGCAACCACAGCGGAAAATGCTTCACCGCCAGCCATACCCGGTTCCGTTCAATCAAACGAATCCGCTCCGGGCTCCACTTCCCCATCGTCGCCCCACGCTGGTGTTGTACCACCGCATCAGGTGCAAATCGCGCTCTCCAACCCGCACTGCGCCCCCGCAGCCCAAGCTCTGCATCATCGGCATAGGCAAAGAAGTCTTCGTCAAAGCCACCAATCTCGTCCAGCATCTCCTTCCGGTACAAGGCCGCACAACCATCTGGCCACAGGATCTCCCGTTCCGTATCAAACTGTCCACGATCCTCATCACCACTGCCCCGCCCCCTATTCTGCCCGTCCCAATAAATCCCGTGCCCCACTTTGTCGATCACTCCCGGCCGCCCAGCCACCATAATCTTCGACGCTACCATCCCAACCCGCGCGTCTACCTGCATCTCGCGCACCATCGCCTCTACCCAATGTGGCGCGGCAACCGCGTCATTGTTCAGTAGCGCAATAAACTGCCCCTGCGCCGCAGCAATCCCCAAATTGTTCCCAGCGCAGAAGCCCAAATTAGTAGTACTTCTGATCACATTCGTCTGAGGAAACTCTGCCTCCACCATCTCCGCACTCCCGTCGCTAGACCCGTTATCCACTACGATCCAGTCCACTTTAGTCCAGCTTTGCCGTGCCAGCGACCCTAGACAATCCCGTAAGAGATTCACCCTATTGAAGTTAACGATAATAATGCTGACTGTGTTCAAAGTTCACTTTCGCCCAAACTCATGTATTATAACGGGTAAGGATTTCTCCAGAAAGCATATGCAAAGCTTGGGAGTGAGGCTCCGCCTCGAGCGTCAACGCCAAAAGATCGGAATCGAAAAGATCGCGGAAGCGACCTGCATCAGTCAGCGCTACCTCGAGGCCATCGAATCCGACGATCAATCCTCGCTTCCGGGCGAGTTTTTTTACCGTGCCTTCGTACGTCAGTACTCAAAGTACCTCGGCTGGGATCCGGACGAAATCGAAAAGCAGATCAACATGGTCAGTTCGCTTCCCTCGTCTGATCCGGTCGAAACTCAAGCCGTCGCCTCCGGCAACTTGAGCCTCAGCACAAACCCTCAGATTACTGCGCTGCGCGAAACCCTTAAAGACGCACCGGTTCGCCCCGCACAGGACGAAGGAACCTCGAAAGCATGGTTCGCCTTTGCAGCCCTTGTCATCGTCGGTTGCGTTACCTATTTCGCATGGCGCAATTTCACCCCAGCACCAATTCAAACAGCTCCCGCGCCGGTCAAATCGATGCCCGAGCCCATACCACCGCAGACGCAGGAACCTGCACCGCAAACCCAAACAACCATTGCCGAGCCCACAAAGACACCTGAGTCAGCACCTCTAACCACCGCTTCAACCACGCCTCTCGCTGGCAAGTTCGAACTTACGATCCGCGCCAAAGAAACCACGTGGATCCGTCTCACCGCAGACGGCGCAAAAATCTATGGCGGTACCCTCGACGCCGGGCAAGAAAGAACCATCAATGCGGTGTCGGCAGAATTGATTGTAGGAAACGCTGGCACCCTTGATGTCTTCTACAATGGCAAGCCGCTGAGCTACGGAAGCAAGGGCGAAGTTAAAACGCTACTCATGAATCCCGAAGGCTGGAAATTAAAAGCCAAGCCCTCTCCCGAGCCCACCAACACTCCCGCAGCCGCCTCAGCGTCCGGCGACACTCCCGCGGGCAGTCCGGCGCCTCGAGCGTTCTAGCAACAATAACTCCCGCCTCCTGCGCCGCTTCACCCCGATATCAATCTTGCGCCAAAACTGGCGCGCATAATCGATCGC
>JBKJUN010000051.1:0-4605 GCA_046590555.1 Bryobacter sp.
ATACAGTTCAGCGTCTTCGATGCGGACATCGTATCGCCCATCCGGAATTTCGGCGAATTCCTTTTTCCGCTTTGGTTCAATTTGAACCGCTTTGTCAAAACGACTCAGGTCTATTTCGAAATTGGGACTGCGAAGGGTTCTATTCATGGTGAGTTTCTGTCTCCTGCAGAATTCATTTGCAATCGAGGTGCCAAAGATTTGCCGCTTGAATTTGGGAACTCGCAACACTCTGCAGGTGTCTGATCGGGCAGGAGGCAATTGGCCATGTTCGAGACAGCGATGGTAGACCAAAGCAGCGGCCAGGGAGCATTGAGCTTTTCGAGTTCGCTTCTGCTGCAATGTGGAGTTGTGAGTGGGCTTTTGGCAATCGGGTTGTATCTACCGGTGGCACAGCCCGATCTACCGGACATACAGATTCCGGCACCGGCCCCTCGATTCCGCGAAGCGATTCGAGTGATCTCAACCAGTATCGAGCGAAGTGTTGCGCCCTCTATGGCAAGGCGATTTACCTACACTCCACCAACCGCAACGCGCAGTGCGATGACTGGGGCCTCGTCAGCGCAAGCGGATTTCACTGGATTGCCCATGTCCAATTTAACAACCACTGGTATCCCCGATGGCATTGTTGGGGCTTTTGACGTGCCCAAGGTGGCACCGCCACCAAAGCCGGTGCTTCGAGAACTTGTGAAGCCTGAAGCTCCGGTAAGGCTCCAGATAGAGGGCAGCGTGCTCGCGTCAAAGATTCTGCAGCGGCCCCAGCCGATCTATCCCGAACTTGCCCGCAGAGCGAGAATCGAAGGAGTTGTCACCCTGCACGGCATCATCACACGCGAAGGAAAAATTGGACAGTTACGGGTGCTCAGTGGCCATCCGCTGCTGGTGAAGGCGGCCTTCGACGCGGTAAGCCAGTGGGTCTACAGCCCGACGCTGCTCAACAGCCAACCTGTTGAAGTTGAGGCTCCGATCGAAGTGCGCTTCAGTTTGTCGCGTTAGCCGATTCACGAGGCTGATTGGCAGCCCGAGCCAACAGGAACAGGATCAGGCCCATCGTTGCCAAGCCTAATGCAAAGTGCAACGTGTGGGCCTTGATCCAGCCGAGGGCGTTCTCGCCCATCTGTTGACCTAACCAGGCAAGAAAAAAATAACGAGGGATGCGTGCGATCAGGATTGTGATGGCGAAGTGCAGCGGCCGGATGCCGAGCACCCCAGCGCAGGCAACAAAGGCCTTGAGCGGCATTGGGATCACGGAGATGCAAGGTACAAAAACTGTTACCAGGCCATAGCGAGAGAACCACTCGCGAAACTTCATTCCACGAGGCCCGCTGGCTACCTGGTCGAGATACTTTTGCCCCCCACGGCGTGCCAGGGTAAACAAAATCATCGAGCCGATCAAAGAACCAACAGTGGCAAGTACAGCGCAGAGATAGCCCGTAGCCGGGGCTTGATTGGCGACCACGACAAGGAGCGTGTCCACTCCTCCAGGTAAGGGGATGCCGGTTGAATCGAGCAATGCGAGAAGAAATACTCCGATCGGCCCCAAGGCGACGATCTTGGCAAAAAACGCTTTCATGCGTTAGGGGTTCCCCAGTCTTTTTAACATTTCGGCTTCATCGATAATTTCGACACCCAACTCTTTGGCCTTGTCGAGTTTTGAGCCGGCTTCTTCACCGGCAACCACCGCCGTGGTCTTCTTTGAAACGCTACCCGAAACTTTGGCACCTGCTGATTCAAGCAAGGCCTTGGCTTCCTCACGTTTCAGGGTTGGGAAGGTACCGGTGAGGACGAAGGTCAAGCCCGCTAGGGGGCCCACCGCCTTGCCTTTCACTTCTTGGGTGAAGGTGAGCCCGGCAGATCGCAAACGTTCGAGCAGGGCGAGGTTTTTCTCATCGCTGAAGTAAAGGCGGATGGCCGCTGCCACCTTGGGCCCAACTTCCTCTGCTGCCTGTAACTGCTCTTGAGGCAGCGTTGCAATCTTGTCGAGGTCGCCAAATGTGTCAGCCAGAATTTGCGCCGTTCGCTGACCGACGAAGCTGATGCCGAGGCCGCTAATCAAACGTGCGAGTGGCCGCTTTCGCGAGCCATCGATATTTTGAATGATCTTCTCGGCACTCTTTTTGCCCATGCGTTCCAGCGCTTCGAGTTGCTCTTGCTTCAGATCATAGAGATCGGCAACGTTCTGAACCAGTTTTTGCGCGACCAGTTGCATGACCAGCGCTTCGCCCATGCCATCGATGTCCATCACACTGCGAGAGGCAAAGTGTTCAATGCTCTGCTGCAGCCGTGCGGCGCAGTTGACGTTGAGGCAGCGAACTGCCACTTCGCCTTCCAGCTTGACCAGCTTGCTGCCGCATACAGGGCAATCTGGTGGCATCAAGAAAGGCTTGCCTTCGGCTGCCTTGGCCACTACGCTAACAACTTTGGGAATCACGTCGCCCGACCGTTCCACTCGAACCGTGTCGCCGATCTGCAAGCCAAGCCGCGCGATCTCGTCCTCATTGTGGAGTGTGGCTCTCGACACCGTAACTCCACCCACCTTCACGTCTTTCAGCACTGCAACAGGCGTGATAGCCCCTGTTCTTCCCACTTGAACCAGAATGTCTTCGACCACCGTTTCGGCTTCTCTAGCGGCGTACTTATAGGCAATGGCCCAACGCGGTGCCTTGGAGGTGTAACCCAGTTTTTGCTGTTGAGGAATCGAGTCGATCTTGGCTACCACCCCGTCAATCTCATAGGGTAGGCTCTCGCGTTGCGCATCGAACTCGTTGCAGAAGGAGATCAACTCGTCGACATTGGCGCAGAGGCGCCGCAGAGGATTTACTTTGAAACCAAGCTTTACGAGATGATCGAGCGACTCCCAATGGCTGTCTCTGGCGGGCTTGCCATCCACCAGATAGAAGTACGTCATGTATTCGAGTTGCCGTGAAGCGGTGATGCCTGGGTCGAGGACACGAAGGGACCCGGCTGCGGAGTTGCGCGGGTTGGCGTAAAGCGATAGCCCATCCTGTTCGCGCTGTTCGTTGAGCCGCTGGAAGGCATGACGGCTGATGATGGTTTCACCACGAGTCTCGAAAGCCGAGGGTTCAGCGACGCGCAAAGGGAGACTGCGAATCGTGCGGGCGTTTTCGGTAACCTCTTCGCCGACGCTGCCGTCTCCCCGGGTGATCGCCCGAGCCATGCGCCCTGCCTGATAGTGAACGGCCATCGATAGCCCGTCGAGCTTCAATTCGGCAACATAGCGGTAGGGCTCATCCCCAAGCAGATCCTGGATGCGCCGGTCGAAGTCTCGCAGTTCGCCTTCGTTCAAAGCGTTGTCGAGACTGAGCATGGGGGCAGAGTGATTCAGCTTTACAAAGCCCTCGCGTGGCTTGCCGCCAACGCGCTGTGTGGGTGAATCCGGGCTCTGCAATTCCGGGTGGGCCTGCTCGAGCGCCTGCAACTCGCGGATGAGCGTGTCATATTGGGCATCAGATAGTTCTGGTGCATCGAGCACGTAGTATTGATGCTCGTGGTGTTCAATGTTCGAGCGCAGTTCGGCGACGCGAAGCGCAATGGATGAAGCGGCTGGGACCATGAGGACGCTAAGCTATAAGTTTAGCGATCTCCCTTGAGCAATTACCTGATTTATAATCCTGTCGCCGGAAAAATTCGGCGCAACCCGCAGATGATTCCCCAAGTTCTTGAAATTTTGAGAGCCAACCATGCTTCAGTAGAACTTCTGCCTACTACCGGCCCCGGCTCGGCTCAGGGCCTGGCGCGAGATTGTGTCGCCAAAGGGGCCAGTATTGTTTTTGTCGCTGGAGGAGATGGCACGATCAATGAGGTTGTCAACGGTCTGGCCGGTTCGTCAACCGCACTTGGCGTTCTTCCGGGTGGCACCGCCAACTGCCTTGCGGTTGAATTGGGCATTGGTACGAATCTTTTAAAGGCTGCGAGCCTCACCAAAGGTTGGAAGCCGCAGCGTATTTCCCTCGGTCTCTGCACACCCCACAGCGGGCCATCGCGGTACTTTGTCGCTATGGCTGGAGCCGGCGTTGATGCTCAGATTGTAAGAGACGTGCACCCTGGTTTGAAGCGCAAGCTAGGAAAGGTGGCTTATTGGGTTGCTGGCTTCATGGCTTCCTTTCGAGTGCTGCCTGAGCTCTATGTCAAATCTGTACATGGAGAATCGCAAGTCAGTTTTGCTCTTGCCAGCCGGGTAAAGAACTATGGCGGCGACCTTGAGATCGCCAAGTCCATTCGTCTGATTGATCCTCATTTTGAAACAGTCTTGTTTGAAGGACGCTTCGCCGTGAGATATCTGAAGTATCTCGCTGGAGTCTTAGTGAACCAGCATCGCAACATGAGCGGCGTGCATGTTCACCATGTGGATCATCTGGAGCTGAGGGCTGTAAACGGAGTACCCATCTATCTGCAGCTGGATGGAGAGGAATGCGGCCAGTTGCCAGCCAGACTCGAAATCGCCCCCGAGGCGCTGACGATTCTCACTCCAAAACTATCCTGACGCATGGACCCGATCACACACACTGCTGTTGGCTTGACGATGGCCCAAGCGGGAGGCAAACGCCTCACCACCAACTGGGCACCGATCATCGTACTCGCGGCCAG
>JBKJUN010000150.1:0-5411 GCA_046590555.1 Bryobacter sp.
CGAATCTTGGGCAAGTATTGATGGCGACTGGAGACACGGCTGGTGCTAAAAGAGCGTTTGAAGCTGAGTTAAAACAGAATGCGAATGACTTTATCTCGAACCTGCAACTGGGAGTGATCGAGAAGCAGGACGAGAATTTCGATTTGGCCCTGAAGCACTTTTCCCGGGCGCTGCGCGTGCGGCCAGGAGACATTGGGGTGAGATACCAGCAGGCTTCGATTCTACTGGCGCAAAACAAGATTGAACCGGCGCGGGTTGAGTTGGAAAGCATCGTGAAGGAAGCAGCCAATTTCACGGAGGCTCATGTGTCGCTGGCTACGGTCTACTACCGGCTGAAGCGGAAAGAAGACGGTGACCGTGAACGAGCGATTGTGCAAAAGTTGAACGCCGAAGCACAAGAGAAACAACCCAAAGGACAGCCAGTGCCATGATTGAGCTGTTGCTGGTTTTGCTGTTTGGAGCGCCTCCGGTGCCACCTTCGAATACGGCTGCTCGCGCGACCAAGGCACGTCTTGAAGGTCGTCTCGATGAGGCCATTACGCTATACAAGCAGGCGCTCAAGATCACGCCGAAGTGGAATGAGGGTTGGTATTTTTTGGGTACGCTCCACTACGAAAAAGATCAGCCGCGTCCGTGTATTGGTGCCATGGGTGAGTTTGTCAAACTCTCGCCGCAGGCATCGAGTGGTTATGCACTGCTTGGACTCTGTCTGTATCAGGCTGAAGACTACGCAGGGGCGCTGACGGCACTGATTCGGGCCGAAAGGATTGGATTGCCCGGCGGTGAAAAATTGACGGATGTGGCCAGCTACCATGCGGCGATCCTTTATACAAAAGACGAGAATTTCGAGAAGGCACTGCAGATCCTGAATTTTTTCTCGGGGCGGCAGCCGCTGGATCCGAAGATCATTGAGGCGGCTGGCATTGCTGCCTTGCGTAAACCGATTTTTCCGAAAGAGCTACCGCTTGAGGATCGGGCGCTGGTGTTCCGGACTGGACGGGCGGTGCTGATTGCAGGGAACCGGCATGTACCTGAGGCCGCTGGACAACTAGCTGAGATTGTTGCGGACTATCCGAATGCGCCGAATATTCACTTTGTTTATGGCAGTCTGCTGATCAATGCCGATCCTGATAAAGGCATTGAAGTTCTAAGAAAAGAGCTGATTATACAGCCGAAGCATTTGCCGACACTGGTGTTGCTTGGCCTTGAGTATCTTAGACGCGGCGAGCCAGAGATAGCAGTTGCGATCGGCGAGAGCGCAATAGATGCAGCACCGACTAATTTTACCGGGCACGTTGTGTATGGACGTGCGCTTGTCGAAAGTGGGAAGGATCTGAATCAGGGAATCCGGGAACTGGAGCTTGCGTCGCGGCTGGAATCGACTTCACCGCAGGTTCGGATCGCGCTTGCCTCGGCTTATGCCAAGGCCGGGCGGCGGGAAGATGCGGCGGCTCAGCGTGCCGAATTTCAGAGGCTGAAGAAGCTGCTTGAGGAACTGGGGAAATGATCCTGCTGGTGCTGCTATTGGCAGGAGTGGCATGGACGGCAGACAGCAAATGTGCCGTTTGCCACAAGACGCAACATGAGCTTTATCATGGAGGCGCAGGCAAGGCTGGGAATACGATGGCGTCTGCACTTTATACACCGGCACAGGCGGCAATTCTGAGCTCGAACCCAAAGCTGGAATATGTGTTGGGACGGTTCCGCTACATGATCGAGCGGAAAGGCATTGAATCGATTTATTCGGTTAGTGATGGCAAAGAGAATCTGAGCGTGAGTTTGCGGTATGCCTTCGGGCATGGTTTTGCGGGACAGACTTATGTTTATGAGTATCAGGGCAAGTGGTTTGAATCCCGCTTGAGTTACTACAAGGAAATCTCCCGGCTGGATCTGACGATGGGGGCGCCGCCTGCAGAGCCACGGAATCTGGTGGAGGCGGCAGGCCGGGAGATGACACCGAAGGACGTTACGGCTTGTTTTGCGTGTCACACAACAAACTCGATCTCGAAGGGGCTGGTGGATTTTGCCCGGCTTGAGGCTGGAGTGGGGTGCGAGAACTGTCATAGCAATGGGGCTGCGCACTTGAAGACTATGGCACCTATGCAGAAGCTTTCAAAACTGAGTGCGGAAGAACAGAGCGAATCGTGCGGCCGCTGCCATAGGACATGGGCGGACATTGCAGCCGGCGGACCGCGTGGGGTGAACAATGTACGGTTCCAGCCGTACCGGCTTGCCAATGCCAAGTGTTATGACTCCGAAGATCGGCGCATCGGTTGTGCAAGCTGTCACAATCCTCATGCTCCGCTTGAGAAGAATTTGGCTGCATATGACGGGAATTGTAAGTCCTGTCATGCGGCTCAGGGTAAGGTGAGCAAATTGTGTCCGAAAGGCGAATCGAATTGCGCGTCGTGCCACATGCCACGTATTGAGATACCCGGATCGCACCATCTGTTTACGGATCACATGATCCGAATTGTGAGGAAAAATGAAACCTATCCAAATTAGTTTGCTTGTGGCAACACTCTGTGTAGCGGCATGGTCACAGACATCCGACATCACACGAAACTTTGTGGTGAAAGACAAGAAGGGGCTCGCGGTCAAGACGTTAAGCGATACTGATGTCGAGCTGACTGACCACGGCACCAGTATTAAGCCGAAGTTGATGCTTTACGACGGGACGGAAGTTGTGGAGGCTGGGCAACGGAAGCCAGCCGAAGTGATGCGACGGATACGCCTCATCCCGATCGTCTTTGAAGGGCTTAATAATGAGCAGCGCCGCCTAGCCAAACAAATCGCCAATGATCTTGTCAAGGAGGACAAGGACCCAACGCACCTGTACGGAGTGTTCAAGATCTCGAATCAGGTAAGCGTGCTGCAGCCATTCACTACAAACAGGGAAGAACTGCGCAAGGCGATTGACCTGGCGACGAGCGGGGTTGCGAACATGCGCTTTGCGGAAGTCAACAAAGGGGTTGTGGCGAGACTGAAGACCGATGCTACCAACAGCCAGGCTGTGACAGATGCAGATGTTGCACCGGCAAGCCTGATGAGCAGCGCGGCATTGCAGGGGCAACTGGCACGTATTCAATTGGCGATGCTGAGTGAAGCGATCATCGACGATGCGGAAAGCACACGTCGCACGATCATTTTTTTTGATGCGATGATTGCCGGGCTGAAAGGATTTCCAGGGAGGAAGCCGATCGCATATCTGAATGCCGGCATTTTGCTGCCGACTAACCTGGACGTGCCATTCGAAGCTATGCTCGCGCGTGCAAACGCTGCTGGCGTGTCTTTCTATCCCATAGATACAAGGGGCATCACCACGGTTTCACAAGGCTCGGCCGTTGTTGGGGCTATCACCGACACAGTAGCCAATACCGATACTGGGCTTGAGAACCGTGAGCGGGGAGATAACACCAACCGCATAAACAACGTGGTGGAAGGCCTGCGCGAAAACGTCCAGGCAAAGCTGATCACGATGGCGGAATCTACAGCCGGTGTGATGGCCGTGGAATCAAATGATCCGAAGCGACAGCTTAGAGAACTGATTGCAGATACGCAGACTTATTATGAAGTTACCTATGACCCTAAGATTGTGGATTTTAACGGTGTGTTTCGCAAGACTTCGCTGAAGGTGAAGCAGAATGACCTGCGGGTGCGATCGCGCGATGGATATCTTGCGATGCCTGCTGGCCAAGAGAATCTGCTGCCATTCGAGATACCACTTTTCAAGGCACTGAGCACGACACCAGTGGTGCGGGATGTGGAGTTTCGCTCGGGTGCATGGAAGCTGAAGTCGAGCAAAGAGAAAATCCAGGGTATGGTTGCCGTTGAGGTGCCGTTTGCCAACCTGGCCTTTGCACAGGATGAGACTAAAGGTTTGTATGCAGCGCGGATCAGCATGATGACGCAGGTTCGCAACTCAGATGGGAATGTGGTGGAGAAGTTTACCCGCGACTTGCCGCTGAAGGGAAGTCTTCCGCAGCTTGAGGCTTTGAAGTCTTCTAACTTCAACTTCCGCGAGCGATTCAGTGTCCCACCGGGCCGCTATGTGGTGGAGACGGCAGTGATCGATCAGCTCTCGGGCAAGGTTGGGGCACGCAAGACTTCCTTTGTGGCTACTGCCAGCAGTTCGGCGTTGGCTATGAGCAGTGTGACTGTTGTTCGCAACTTTCAGCCTGCGGTTAAGGACCTTAGTGTGGAAGAGCCATTTCAGTTTCAGGGTGGGCGGATCACACCCACTTTGAACAATACAATCAAGCTGGTAAAGGGCGCTCAGATGGCACTTTACTTTATTGTGTATCCCGAGGCCGGTGGTGCTGTCCCGCAGGCGATCGTGCAGTATCTCAAGGATGGCGAGTTGGCCGGAAGTGCAAACCTGCCGCTGCCGGCGGCGGATGCGCAGGGAAGGATCCAATATGTGTTGAGTTCTCCGCTGGATGCAATGCCTGCCGGAAACTATGAGGTGAAGGTGATCATCAAGCAGGGAAGTGCCGCTGTTGCCGAATCTGTATTTCTGACGGTTGGAGCCTGAGATGAAGTGGATACTCCTTGTTTGTGCCGCATCGCTGCTTGGGCAGCAGGATGTGATTCGAACCACGAGTAGCGAAGTGCTTGTGGACGTGGTGGTGCGGGACAAGAAAGGGAAGTTGGTTGGTGGGCTTGGAAGTGGCGACTTCACGATTCTGGAGGATGGTATTCCTCAACAGATCACCGGGATCAAAGAGATTCAGGGGAGCCTAAGCGCGGGAAAATCGCCGACAAGCGCTAATGGTCCTGCTGATGCTACACGCCCTGTTCGCTTGATCTCGCTCGTCTTTGACCGGCTGGGCATTGATAGCCGGAGGCTGGCGCGGATGGCTGCCAATGATCTTATTAAGGCTGATCTGGCACCTGATGTTTATATCGCCGTATTCACCAGTGATCTTCACCTAAAGGCAGTTCAGCCGTTTACCAACGATAGAGAGAAGCTGAAGGTGGCAATTGAGCGTGCGGCCGGCGGCAGTGCAATGACCAACTATGCGGATGTGAATTCTTCGATCAAGATGGCGATCGATTCGACGAAGGGTTCGGAGGGAGCGGCGGCGAAGGCATCTGGTGGACCTCAGGGGATGAGCGTCGATGGAGCAGGAATGGCTGCCGAGGCGATGAGCGCGATGGTGGCAGACATGCTTGAGTTTGCCGAGACGAGTTTGCAGGAGCAGCAAGGTCGATCTTCGATCTATGCGCTTTGGGGTGTGGTGAAGGAACAGACCAGACTGCCTGGACGCAAGACTGTTCTGTTTTTTTCGGAAGGACTGCAGGTTCCGACCAGTCTGGTTGGAAATTTCCGGAGCATGATCTCGAGCGCGAACCGGGCCAATGTGAGTGTGTACGCGATCGACTCGAGGGGGCTATCTACTTCTGAAGAC
>JBKJUN010000168.1:0-6367 GCA_046590555.1 Bryobacter sp.
AGCGCGCTTGTGGCCGGCTTCGGTGAGCGGGACATCGCCTGTCGGGCCCGCTTTCTCTGCGTGACGCACCAGGATGATGGTTGCCGCCTGGCTTGAGAAGACCACAAGTGCGATGGCGGCGAAGAGGCGCAGCATTAATCTACTAGCCCTTCGAAGAGGACGCTGGTGAGGTAGCGTTCGCCGGCGTCCGGGAGGACGACTACGATCGTTTTGCCTTTGTGCTCGGGCATGTGCGCGAGGCGGATGGCACCAGCCGCGGCCGCGCCGCATGAGATGCCGCAGAGGATGCCTTCTTCTTTGGCCAGACGACGGGCCATATCGACAGCTTCATCGTTGGTGACCTGTTCGACTTGATCCACAATCGAGAGATCAAGAGTGCCCGGGATGAAGCCGGCACCGATGCCCTGAATCTTGTGGGGGCCGGGCTTGGGAGCTTCGCCATTGCGGGTCTGGGTGATGACGGGGCTGTGGGTGGGCTCGACCGCAACACTCAGGATTGCTTTTTTCATTTCGTGTTTGAGGTAGCGGCTGACGCCGGTGATGGTGCCGCCGGTGCCTACGCCGGCGACGAAGATGTCGATAGTACCATCGGTGTCACGCCAGATTTCGGGGCCGGTGGTTTTGAAGTGGATCGCGGGGTTGGCGGGGTTCTGGAATTGCTGCAGAAGGACGTAACGGTTGGGGTCGGAATCCCTGATCTTTTCGGCTTCTTCGATAGCGGAGCGCATGCCGCCGGGGCCGGGGGTCAAGACGAGTTTGGCACCGAAGGCCTTGAGGACCTTGCGGCGTTCGATCGACATCGTCTCGGGCATGGTGAGGGTGATGGGGATGCCGCGTGCGGCGGCAACGAAGGCGAGGGCGATGCCGGTGTTGCCGGAGGTCGGTTCGACCAGTTCCTTGCCGGGGCCGAGGAGGCCTTTAGCTTCTGCGTCCCAAACCATGGAGGCGCCGATGCGGCATTTGACGCTATAGGCGGGGTTGCGGCCTTCGATCTTGGCGAGGACTGTGGCACCTGCGCCATTGGTTACGCGGTTCAATTTCACCAGCGGCGTATTCCCAATCGACAACGAATTATCTGCGTAAACGTTCATGGTTTAGATCTCCCAATTTGCGATGTACTTATTTTGCTTGGCTTGCCACTGGTCGGCGAGCTGTTGGAAATTTGTGTTGCCGAGGATGCAATGGATGGAATCGTCGACACGCTTCCACATGTCTTCGAAGCCGGCGGTACCGGTGCGGCGGTCGCTAGGGCCGTCGACGTGAAGGATGACGTCGCCTACGATCAGCTGAGACGCCGACTTGGCGAGCATGTAGCCACCGTCTGCGCCGCGCCGGGATTCGACGAAGCCGCCTTGCTTCAAGTTGGACAAGATCAGTTCGAGGAACTTCTGCGGGATCTTCTGCCGCTTGGCAATGTCCGCAATTCGGATTGCTTCGCCTGCTGGTTGAGTCGCCAGGTCAAAAATCGCCTGCAGTGCGTACTCGGCTTTCACCGAGATCTTCATTTATAAAATCTCCCCTAACCCTATAGACTATCTCGTATGCGACGACGTGACTTATTGAGTTTACTGCCGATGTCGGCTCTGGCGGCTTCTCCAGTGAAGGTGACCGGGATCGAGACACACAAGTACCGGATGGATGGGCGAGAGTATCTGTTTGTAGAAGTAAAGACCGATGCCGGTATTACCGGGCTTGGTGAGGCGTCGTTGCCGTCGCGGGTGAAGATCACTGAAGAGGCTGTTAAGTGGCTGGAGCCAAGGTTGGTTGGAAGGGATCCGGCTGGGATTGAGGCGCACTGGAACCGGCTCTATTACGAGGAGAATCGCTGGCGCGACGGCAGCGTGTTGATGACTGCGCTGAGTGCGATCGATATTGCGCTGTGGGATATCGAGGGCAAGCGGCTGGGGGTGCCGGTGTGGAGGTTGCTGGGCGGGAATAACGATAAGCCGATGCGGGTGTACTGGTCGCACTGGAGTGCGCAATTGAAGCAGAGGACGCCGGAGGCTTTGGGGGATCTGGCTCGCGAGACGGTGGCGCAGGGTTGGACTACGGTGAAGTGGGTGATCCCGCGGGCTGAGACCGAGCAGCTTCGCTTGCGGCAAGTCGTTACGGAGATTGAGGGGATTCGCAAGGCAGTGGGGATGCAACTGGATATTTGTCTTGAGATGTATGAGACGTATTCGATGCGATCGGCGCTGGAGTTGGCGCGAGCGGTTGCGCCGCTGAAGGTGATGTTTATCGAAGAGCCGGTATGGCGGGAATCGAATCTGGCGCTGGGAGCGATTGCAGCGCAGAGCCCGGTGCCGCTGGCTGGCGGTGAGGGGTTGCTGAATCGTTGGCAGTTTCGCGATCTGCTGGAGGCCAAGGGGGCGATGATCATACAACCGGATATTGTGCACTGTGGCGGGATCACGGAGATTCGCAAGATTGCGGCGCTGGGTGAGCTGTACGGCGTCGAGATTGCTCCGCACATGTGGTACGGGCCGATTGGGCATATGGCGAGTGTGCAGTCGATGGCAGGGGTTCGGAGTTATCTGATGAATGAGTGGGATGGGGCGAATATGCGAAAGATGCATGAGTTGACGGGTGGGACGCTGCCGCTAGTGGAGAAGGGGGCGGTGAGGTTGCCGGATCGGCCCGGGCTGGGGCTTAATATCGATTTTGCGGACTGGAAGAAGCGCTTCCCCTACAATTGAAAGCAGTGCTCTCCGTCGACGAACAACTGTTTTATTTGCGAAAAGGCTTTGCGGAAATTATCCGCGAAGAGGATTTGCGCGAGCGTTTGTTGCTCGCCCAGAAGGAAGGGCGGCCGTTGCGCGTTAAGGCTGGCTTTGACCCTACTGCTCCCGACCTGCATCTTGGCCATACGGTTTTGATCCGCAAGATGAAGCACTTCCAGGATATGGGTCATACCGTAATTTTCCTTATTGGCGATATGACCGGGTTGATTGGCGACCCAACTGGGCGCAACGCGATGCGACCGCCAATGACTCGTGAAGAGTTGGCGCGGAATGCCGAGACGTATAGGGAACAGGTGTTCAAGCTGCTGGACCCCGAGAAGACCGAACTGAGATTTAACAGCGAGTGGCTGGAGCCGCTGCGTTACGAGCAGATTGTTCGTTTGGCTTCGCACTACACGGTGGCGCGGCTGCTGGAGCGTGATGATTTTTCGAAGCGTTACAAAGAGGGGATTCCGATCTCTGTTCACGAGTTGCTCTATCCGCTGGCGCAGGCTTATGATTCTGTGGCGCTGAAGTGTGATGTCGAGCTGGGTGGTACGGATCAAAAGTTTAACTTGCTGGTGGGCCGCGAGATCCAGAAGGATTATGGTCTGTTGCCGCAGATTGTGGCGACTGTGCCGATTCTTGAGGGCCTGGATGGCGTTGAGAAGATGTCGAAGTCGAAGGGCAATTATGTCGGGATCACCGAGCCGCCGACCGATATGTTTCGCAAGCTCATGAACATGCCGGATGCGCTGGTACCTCGCTACTTTGAACTCTTGACTGACTTGGCCGTAGACGAGATTGCGGCACTAGACCCGCTTACTTCGAAGAAGGATCTGGCCTACCGGATCGTCAAGGATTTTCATGGCGAGGATGCGGCGGCACGTGTGGCCGAGAACTGGGGTAGCGTGCCGCTGCCGGAGAATCACGCTGAGGCTAGTGACGCGCGGATCAATCGCATTCTGGTTGCGGCCGGTCTTGCGCAGAGTGTGGGCGATGCGGATCGTCTGATCAAGAGCGGGGCCGTCAAGGCTGGAAACTCTGTCACCTTGGAATCTGTTACGAACCCGGCCGAGCGTATGGAGCCCGGTGAATTTGTCGTCCGTGTCGGGAAGCGTTATCGCTGGATCCGTCTGACGGTAGCGAGTTAAGGAAAATCTTATGGCGATCATCCGACGCAATATCGACTGGAAATTAAAGGGCCGCACACTACGGCTGGGACAGCGCACGTTTATTATCGCGCCGCTTGCGCTGTCTACTGAGAGTGGGGGGCCGAAGGCGAGTGACCCTGATCGCATGTTTGCGAAAGCGGTTGAGCTGGATGAGCTTGGAGCAGATGTGATTGACCTGGGCGCGGAACCAACCAGGCCGGGCGATAAGCGATTGAGCGTCGAGGAAGAACTGGGGCGGCTCATCCCTGTGCTTAAACGCATCAAGAACAAGCTGAATGTACCGATCTGCGTGAGTACTTACAAGGCTGCTGTGGCTGAGGAAGTGCTGAAGATGGGCGTTGAGATTATCAACGACCCGAGCGGGTTGACCTGGGAGCCAATCCTCGCCAAGACGATCATGAATCACGATGCCGGATTGATCTTGAATCACATGCGGGGCAGACCCGATTCCTGGGTTAGACTGCCTCCAGCCAAGGACGTGGTTGATGTGATTGCGAAGGATCTTGATGCGGCAGTGCACCGCGCGCTGCGAGCGGGGATTGAGAAGTTTCGACTGGTGATTGATCCGGGTCTCGGATTTGGCAAGCGCAAGGAACAGAATTACCAGATTCTGGGGCGGCTTGGGATCCTGGGCGGGATTGGTGTTCCGGTGATGGTGGGGCCGACCAAGAAGTTGCTGGTGCCTACGGCGAATGATCGCGAACTTGAGTTTGCCGGGGCGGCTGGTGTTACAGCGGCAATTCTGAATGGGGCTTATCTGGTACGGGTGCATGACCTGGAGGCGATCAAGCCCGTCATAGCAGTGGCTGACGCCATCCTGAACCAGTGGCGCACCGACAACTAGACTGATAGACTTTCAAGGCTCGTTGCTACTGCGACCCTGGAGAGTCTCGATGTTTATCCGCCTTGTTGCGATTTCCCTTATTTGTGCCGGGGCTGTATTTGCCCAAGAGGTGCGGGCCAGCCTTTCCGGCTTGATTACCGATAAATCTGCCGCTCCTATCGTTGGGGCTGAGGTTCTGATTACCAATGTGGCAACGAATTCTACGTTGCGAGCACAATCGAGTTCTTCGGGGAATTATGTGATTCCGTTTCTGGCTCCGGGACGCTACACGCTGAATGTGCAACTGAAGGGCTTCAAGAAATTCATTCGCGAGAATATCGTGTTGCAGGCGCAGGATCGGGCTCGTGTGGATATTGAGCTTGAGGTTGGTGATCTGTCGCAAAGCATCACGGTGTCGGATGCTGTGTCGTTGCTGGAGACAGAGTCTGCTTCGCGGTCTCAGGTAATCGCGAATGAATTGCTGCAGAATGTGCCGACGCAGGGGCGGAATCCGTTTCAGATTGCGTGGTCTGCGGCTGGGGTGATCAAGACCGGGGACTGGCGGTATTTGCGTTCGTTTGATATCGGTGGCACTACGGGGATCTCAATCAATGGTGGCAAGAATCGTGAGAACGAAGTTTTGTTGGACGGGATCTCAAATGTGCGGGGGGACCGCACGGTGATTCATGTGCCGACGATGGAGACGGTGCAGGAATTCAAGGTGCTTACGAACACTTACGACTCGCAGTATGGACGCACGGGTGGAGGCATTATCTCGATTGTTACTAAGTCTGGAGGCAATCAGTTTCATGGGAATGCGTTTGAGTATTTTCAGGCTGAAGAGTTGAATGCCAACCAGAGCGAGCTCAATCGGACGGGCGTGAAGAAGCCACCGATGAATATCAACGCTTATGGGTTGCAGGCGAGCGGGCCGGTCTGGATTCCGAAGATTTATGATGGACGCAACAAACTGTTTTGGCTGGTGTCCTATGAGGCGATGCGGCAAAGGTCGGCTGACCCTGGTGCGCTGACGGTGCCTCTGAATGAATGGCGGGGCGGGGATTTCTCGACTTTGCAGAATGCGCAGGGTGCACAGGTTGCGATTTATGATCCGCTGACGACTGAGGCGAATGGGAGCAGACAGGCGTTTCCGGGGAACCGGATTCCGGCCAATCGCATTCATCCAGTTGCGGCAGCGGCGCTGCGTTATTACATTGCGCCGACGTCGCCTGGTGATGGGCCGGCTCGTGTGAACAACTACATTTATCCTTCGCGATGGGTTGCGAATCTGGACCAGTGGACCGGTCGCATGGACTATGTAATCAATTCGCGGAACAATCTTTTCTTCCGTTACGGACAGAATCCTTTTCAAGAGTTTCGTGGGCTGGTTTGGCCGGATCGGAGTGTCGCTGAGTCTTCGGGAAATACGCCTTTGAACCGGAATGGGCGGAACTGGACGGCGGATTGGACTTCGACGGTTTCACCAACTACGACCTTCAATTTGCGGGCCGGGTTAGCTCGCTGGGAAGAGGCCGGTGGTAACGGCTATGGGACAGGGTTTGATCCGCGGCAGTTGGGATTCTCTGATGCCTTAGTGAGCCAGTTTTCGGTGTTGCAGTTCCCGGGATTTGGGCTTGGGACTTATGCCC
>JBKJUN010000201.1:0-8989 GCA_046590555.1 Bryobacter sp.
GCGCATTGCAGAGCGAGGTCGAGGATTACCGGGATTCGCGCGGCTTGGATTGAGATGCCGAAGAGTTTGAAGACCAGAGCCTGGATCCAGTAACTGCCGGGGCCCATGTGGATGAAGAGGTCTTTGTAGGGCACTGCGCCGCTGGCAATGCGCTGGGCGGGTTCGAGAAGGATGCCTTCGTCGATCGCGTCGAACACCATGCGGTTGCCTTGCAGGATGAAGAGGGCGATGGCTACCGCTGCGAAGATTGCTGCGGGTATTAGAGTTCGCTGCACTTTATTTACGTACGGCTTCGCGACGGGTAAATTGAACCTTGTTGTCGTAGCCAGTCATTTCAAGATAGCCGATACCGCGGTGGGTGCCTTCAAATTGCATTGCGCCTTCCCAGTAGCTGGGAGTGAGTTTGCTCTTGCTGGTAAGTTCCTGATTGTCCAGTCTCGGAGTGGCCTTGAGGTCGAGGTTGAGCTTTGGGATTTTGATCTGCCACTCGATGGGGTAGAGCTTCCACTGACGGCTTGGGGTGAGCTCAATTTCGCTTGCCGTTAGATGAGCGGCTTGGCCTTGGGCATCAATGAAGGTGCCAGCAGAGTGGGGGCTGGATTTGCCGTCCTTTTGCCGGAGGCGGTAGAGCATGAGCTCTGTGTTGTTTTCGAGTTGGATCGAGAACCAGTCCCAACCGGCGAGGTTGGGGTCGAGTTCGCTGGAAAAATATTCGTGGTCCATCCAGGTGTTGCCGGTTACTTGATGGACTGCGCCGTTGAGGGTGATTTGGCCTTTGGAGGCTAGCCTTGGGAATGAGATGTAGTGGCTGGCCTGGCCGGGTAGAGGGCCCTTTTGAGAGACGCCGTTTTGGCCATGGATTACGTGGGGTTTGGCTGGGGTGAGGGTGAGGTTGATTTGGAATTGTTGGTCTGTGGCGCTGAGATAGTGGGCAGTGGGGGTGAGGCGGCACTGCCAGTTGCCGTTCCAGATGGTTTGGGTTTTAGGGTCTACGCCGGCGAGACCAGGGCCGGGACGGTTGAGACGTTCGGCATGGAAGAATTGCTTGCCTTCGATGTCGGTTAGGGCGAGGTGGGCCATGTAGGCGTCGCGGGTGGTCCAGATAGATTTGGCTTCGACGGCGGGTTGGAGAGCGGCGCGGAAGAAGGTGAGCTCGTAGCCGAAGGGGCGGCCTTTATTGCTTGTTAAATTGCCGGTGTAATACCACCACTCGGTCTGGAAATCAGGGTGCGAGAAATGGTCGCGCGGGAACTCATATTTGTAGCCGGGTAGGGCTTTGATGAAGGTGGCTGCGGCCAGGAAGTCTCTTCTTGTCATTCTTCGTGCATGACCTCGATGGGGTTGAGTTTGGTAGCGATTCTGGCGGGGTAGAGGCCGGCGATTACCGTGGCAATGTAGGTGAAGGCTAGAGCGGAAAGCAGAGCCAGAACCGGGGTGTGGAATTCGATCGTCCAGCCGAAGCTTTGTTTGTTGATGACGAAGATAAGCACAAGGCTGACGAGTGCGCCAGAGATGACGCCGATGATCTGTGAGAAGAGGCCGATGAAGGCGGCTTCGAAGAGGATGATGCCTCTTACTTGAGAGGCTGCTGCGCCCAGAAAGCGCAGGAGGCCGATCTCGCGGCGACGATCGATGATGAGGGCCAGCATAGCTCCGGCTACGCCCATTACTGCGACGAAAATGGCTACGGCTTCGAGCGCATAGGTGACGGCGAAGGTTTGGTCGAAGATGCGGACGGCTTCGTTGCGGAGGGCGCGGTTTTCGAAGACAACGATGCGACGGGGAGCGTATGCGGCTTCGATTTGCTGGCGGAGTTTGGGGCGGTCTGCTTCTGGTGCTGTATAGACTGCGAGATTTGAAGCTTCGTCGTCGGGGAGGTATTTTTTGACGATGGAATGGTCAAGGATGATGTAGCCGTTTTCGCTGGAGTAGTCGCGAAAGATGCCGGCGATGCGGAAGGTGGGGCGCTCTGTGCCCAGCGGGATCGTAACTTTGTCGCCTACTTTTACGTGGTGCTTTTCAGAGAAGGGTTCGCTGACGATTACGGCTTCTCCTTTGAGCATTCCCTGTATCGCGTCTTGTTGGCTGCCAGAGCGAAGGGCGGTGCGGCCGTAGCGCATCTGGGCCTGGACGTCGCCGGAAGCAAGTGTTACCGGGAGGCCGTTGTAGCGGATCGAATAAGCCCTGAAGCGATCTACGGCGAGGACGCCGGGGAGGGCTTCAATGCGCTTGGCTACTTCTTCGGCGATGGTGGGGTGGCGGTCGTTTGCTGCCATTCCGGCGGGGCGGAGGTAGAAGTCGGCGCGGATCTGGCTGTCGATCCAGGTGAGCATCGTTTCGCGGAAGCTGCCCACCATTATGCCGACGCTGGTCATCATCGCGATTGCTGTTGCCAAGGCGGCTACCAGGACGCTGCTGCGGCGGAGAGCTCCGGCGAGGCTGCGGCCGGCTAGCAGGGATTGGACTCCACCGAGGCCTGCGATATGGCGGGCCCCGAACTGGATGAGGCTGGGAGCGCTTAGGGAGCCTGCGGCTACTATTGCCAGAGTCGCCAGATAGCCACCGAAGGGCTTGTTGAAGATGGGTGGAAGTTGGCAGAGGGCTACGGCGATTAGGATGAGGACTGCGGCGTGGAGGAGGTTGCGGCTGGAGGCTTGTTGGAGGTTGGTGTCGATGCGGCCTCGTGCCATCGCCTCTGTGGGCGGGATCTGGCCGGCTTCGATGGCTGGAGCGAGAGCGGCTAGAAGGCTTACGGCCAGGCCGGAGCCGAGACTGATTGCGGCGGCGCTGAGGTTGAATTCTACGGGTGCTGCTGTGGAGGAGACGTAGAGGGCTTGTACGGTGAGGCCTACCAGCTTTACTGCGCCTTCGGCCAGCAGTCGGCCCATTAGGAGGCCGAGTGCGCCTCCGGCGAGGCCGAAGATCGCGGCTTCTGTAAGGAAGGCCAGGGTCATCAGACGCCTGGTGCCGCCGACGGCTCTGACGATGCCGATCTCTGCGCGGCGACGCACTACCGAGACGCTAATGGTGTTGTAGATGAGGAATGCGCCGACCATCAGGGCGATGTAGCTGAGGACCCGGAGGTTCCAGCGAAAGGCCTCGAGCATCTTGCGGTTCTCTTCTTTGCGTGCGCCGATGGGGCGGATGGTGGCTCCGACGGGGATGTTGGGTTGGAGTTTTTCAACCCACTGATCTACGTTTTGCTTTTCGCTTTCGGGGAGGGATACAAGGATGCGGTCTAGCCGATTGAGGCGGTTGGTGACAGCTTCGGCGTCTTCGAGATCCATGAGGATGAGTTCGCCGTTGACCTGGGTAGCGTCTATGGTGCCGAGGATTTTGTAAGAGAGAGGCTGGTCGTTGATCTGAAGGCGGAGCGTGTCGCCTTTCTTGCCCAGCGTGGTTGTAGTGAAGATGCCGTGTTCGCCCGATTGGGTGGGTTCGGCTTCGGTTTGGCCTTCGATCAGGAGGGCATTGGCGAAAACGTCTACGCCTACCAGGGGGACAGCGCGGGTGCTGTTGACAATGGCGAAATCTTCGATGCGTGGGGAATAGCGGATGGGGTATGGGAGGAGGCTGAGCTTGGCGAGGAGGCTTGCAGGAAGGCCGCCGGTGGCGAGGATTTCGATGTCGTCCTGGCCGCTGACAGTCTCCATCGAAGATTTGAAGCTACCGGCGGCGGCCTCTCCGGCGAGGTCCATTGCGAAGATGACGGCGACGCCGAGGGCGATGGAGAGGAGGGTGGTGATAGTGCGGCCACGATCGGCCCAGAGGGGACGGAGGATCAGGCGCCGTAAGAGCAGGATCATACGATGAGGCCATCGCGCATCTCGATGGTGTAGTCTGTGACGCGGGCTGAATCGGCGGAGTGGGTGGCCATTAGAATGGCTGTTTCAAAGTCCGTTGTGGCGCGGCGAAGGAGATCGAGGATGAGGTTGCCAGTGGTGGTGTCGAGGTTGCCGATGGGCTCGTCGGCGAGGAGGAGTTTGGGCTTGTGGACGAGGGCACGGGCAATCGCGACGCGTTGCATCTGGCCGCCGGAGAGCTGATGAGGCATGCGGTTGGCGTAGTCGCCTAGCTCTACCCAGGTTAGAGTTTCGATTGCGCGTTGTCTTGGGTTAGCGGTGCCTGCGAGCAGCAGTGGGAGCTCTACGTTTTCAGCTACCGAGAGCGTGGGGAGGAGTTGGAAGTTTTGGAAGATAAAGCCGACTTTGTTGCGGCGTAGGGCGGTGAGTTGGGCGTCGTCGAGGTTGCTGGTGATTTGCTGGTCGATGGAGACCTGGCCGGTGGAGGGGAAGTCCATTGCACCAGCTAGGTTGAGCAGGGTGGATTTGCCGCAGCCGCTGCGGCCTACAAGTGCTACTAATTGGCCGGGGTTGAGTTGCAGGGAAACGCCGGCGAGGGCAGTTACTTGTTGGCCTTGGGCTTGGTAGTGCTTGGTGACGTTATCGATGTTGAGTATGGGCACTTAAGTTCAAGATTCAGGAATTGTTGCGAAAGGCTAGAAGATGTTTGCCGTTGAGGGGACGGGAGGTGTAATAGCTGACTTTTCGGGTGGCGTGCCCGAAGCCGTCTGGCTGCTGGAAGGCAATTATGAGAGGCAGGTAGTCGGCGGTGAGATGGGCTTCGAGTTCGTCTGGATTGATCTTCGTGCGGTGCGTATTTAAACCGTTGATATTTGGCGATAGGGAGTAAAAAGCCGGTGTAGTAGCGGGGGCGATGACCTGAACCTGAAGGATGTTGGGCCCCTGATTTTGCTCAACAGTCAGACTGCCAAGAAGGTCGTTGGATTCGAGCTTGACGTTTGTGGCTTTGGCAAGGCCCGTGATGGCAATGGTTTTTACGGTGCCGGTAGGGATTTGCAGGCGCCAAATTTCTTGGCGTAGGCCGGGCTTGGCGTCGTAGCCGGTGGCTACGGCTGAGGCTGGCTTGAGGCAAGAGATGTCTGGTGGGGGCATGCGATCTAAGGAAGTTTGGGTGCCAGGAGCATACGTCTAATGTCTGAGAGACCGACGCTGAGGCCTTCTGCGAAGGCAGAGTTGTGAGCAGAGTCGGCTGCGGCGGCCCGGTTGGCACCTCTCAGGCGATCTATAGGACCCAGACTTTCAAAGTTCTTCTTGACAGCTTTGACTTGTGGTTGATCTGTCATATCGAAGGGAATGAATCCTGTTACTGGCCCGTGGAATTCTTTGCGAGGATCGATTGTTTGGCCAAAAGTCTGAAACCAATTCTTTTTGACTTTACCCTTGATGTTGCCCGGGTTCGTCATCATTGGATCATTCTCGTCGAAGGCAGCATCGCTTAGGGCGATGTATTGAATCGTATCCCCTGCAATGTTGGCTATGGCATTTGCAACTGTAAGAACGTTTTTTCCACCAGCGCTGCCACCCCACATAAAAATGCGATCAATTTTTCCTTCCACACTTTGGTTTAGCAACTTGACCGTGTCGATAATTACCTGAGAAGGATTGCGGGAATCGAGGCTACCAGTGAAGATCAAAGCCGTGAGAAAGCGATTGGCGCTGTCATATTGAGGATTTGCCATTGTGATTGCGCTGAATAGGGCACTCTGGACGGGATCGTGAAGGCCCTGTTTTTGCGGGCTGCCGAAGCCTTCTATCTTGATGAATATATCAATCAGCAGGGCATCAAATTTGAAATTGAGCAAGAGGCGATTAGATCGCAGAGCGGAGGGCGGAGTTACTGGCTTTAGGGGAGGCGGTGGTTGCGCTGACTTGGCTAACTCTTCGTCCATCTTTGCCAAAGTCATTATGCCGGTGATATTGTCGGCCTTGGTTTGGATTTTGGTATTGATGATGCCGCGTTTTTGCTTGTAGGCGAGCACCGCAGCAGCAGTGGCAGGGCCGTATGCGCCGTCGGCTGTAATTTTGGCTCCATCAAGCTGGATGAGCGCAAGTTGGATTTTGCGGACATGTTCTCCGCGGGCTCCGGGAGTGATGTGCGCAGAATCCGAAACTGCTGCCGCATCCAGCTTTGAATCGCCTTGGAATAGTTGGGAACGAAGTGCCATCGACGCCGCCTCTCTCGGCTTGGAGTATAACTTGCCGGGCTTGGCTATGATTTGATCTGTGGGCCGGGAGCAGCGGAGATTCCCTTGATGATGGCTGACGCACGCTCATATAGCATGGCGGTTTCGTTGCCGCATCCGAGGAAGGTGAAGCCCTTTTCTTTCCACATCTGCATTAGCTCGAGCGACCGGTTGTGGGTGCCTGGGGCGATGCCTCGCTTCAAGCAGGCGTCGCGGATCTTCTCGTAGGCGGCTACAAACTTGGGGTGGGTGAACTCGCCGGGTACTCCGAGAGAGACGCTTAAATCCGCCGGGCCAATCATTACAACGTCAACTCCAGCGACGTCCAGCAGCTCGTCCACACGGTTGAGAGCAGTTTCGGTTTCGATTTGCAGGACAATCATTGTTTCCTGGTTGTAGTGTTCGATCGCCTGCGGAATCGTCACGGCAGCATAGTCATAGTTCACCGGGGTTAGCCCGTAGCCTCTGACACCTGCGGGTGGGAATTTGGTCCAGGAAATGGCTTGAGCCAGGAGCTCTGGGGATTCTACTCTTGGGAAGATTACACCGGGGGCACCGACGTCGAGGGCACGGGCTACCAGGGCATATTGCAGGTCGGCGACTCTCACCAGTGGGGTGAAGTTGACGTAAGGGGCGATGCGGCAGAGGTCTTGAACGGTTTCAAGGTCGAAGCCGCCGTGCTCGCAGTCAATGAAGGCCCAGTGAAAGCCGGCAGCGGCGAGGAGCTTTAAGACTTCTTGAGATCGGAGCTGACCGAAGCCGCAGCCGTATTGGGGTTGCCCGTTTTTCAGGGCTTCTTTGAGGAGGTTTTTGCGTAGTCCCACGGTGTTTGGCCTTTAGCCTAACAGAAGGACGTGGTGGTCGTGGCAACCGTAGTGGATGTTCTCGAGAATGGTGGGGATGAATTCGAGGCCGTAGTCGGAGAGCATTGCGAGCAATGAATAGTGCCGCTCTTGAAGGTGGCCGTGGGGAGCCAGACGGTGCGAGATGTGGGCGGCCTGTCGTTGGGCCTGATCGTTCTTGCGCAGCATCTCGAGTACTACCTTCGAATGGTTCTTGGCGAACTGGTATCGGATTTTGTTTTGTGAGGTTTCGAGGGCACGGGAAATGGTGGGGTCGAAGGATTCGAGCTTTGCCGCTAGCATCGACATCGCGTTGTTGACGGAACGTTCGGCTTTTTGCAGAGTTTCTGTAACGTCGGGTGGGACGAGTCGTTTTGCCAAACTAAGCGCGACGTGGCTTTCGTCGTGGAACATGTCGGCATATCGAACGCGGAAGCTTTCGATTGTTTTGGCGGATTTGGCATCTACGATCGTGAAGAAGGCTCTCGGAAGAGCCAGGGGCATCCTGCCGAGCAGAAGCTTGTAGAGGACTTCAGACTGTGCAAAGTAGGCGAGTTCGCCGGGGCCGCCGATGATGGCGGCGGTTGGAAAAAGCCAGTCCTGCCATACAGGGCGGAGGAGGGCATTGGGGGAAAGCTTCGCACCGTGAGCCGCCATCTGGTGGGCATCGTAGGTTTTAGAGTTGAATTTGAGTTGCTTGCGGTGGTTGTCTTCGAGGAGAAAGAAAAAAGAGGTTTCGTTTGCCTCGAAGTGAACTTGGGGGTTGTAACCGGCTGCTGTGAGTTGCTTGTTTCGATCTAGCAGAGCGTCTGCGAGTTCTGGGGCACGCATGGCTGCGTTTGAGAGAAACTCAGCACCGACGGCGCGAAGTTTGGGTTCGAGCGGGTCGGCAAAGAGTAAACCCAGTGGGCTAAGTAGTTCTTTTAAAAGGCCCAGGAAGGATTCGCCAAAGGTTTTTCCGTTTTGGTAATGGCGCTTGGCCAATGCTGAGATTTCTTCTGTCAGGGGAAGGAGTTCGGGAAGACCTTTGAGGGTGTGGAGTCCTGCGGGGCGGGTATCGGAGGCGGCATCGGCTGTGATGTCGGCATCCCAGAAGGAGGCGGAGCGGATTTCTTCGACGTCGTGGTCTTCGGTGGCGAGCCAAAAGATGGGTACGGCGGGCTGGCCGGATTCGGTGAGCTCTTGAGCGAGGCGAATTGCGCTGAGGGCTTTATAAAGGGTGTAGACGGGTCCACCGTATATACCAACTTGCTGGCCGGTGAGGATGGCAACGGTGTTTTCTTGTGCCAGGACGGCGAGAGCTGGGTGGTGGGGGTTGGTTTCTTTTAACGCTTCAACGATTGCGGCGCGGCGGGCGGGCGGGTATTCGATCTCTTCGATGGATTTTCGGATTGAGTCTGGGTTGGAGGGGTCGTGCGAAAAGAAGGCCTCAACGCGGGGAAAATCGTAGAGAAAATCTACAAAAAGTCGCGAAGAACCCGGAAGTTCGGAATGTCGTATACAGACGCCGCTCATTTAGACCTGTCCAAGTGGACACAAACGTACCTTAGCAGATGCAATGAGGAGAGCGAAAGACACGGAAAGTTTGTTAGTTTACGAGCAGGGGTTTTTCTATGACAGATTCTGAGTTTTCATTGCGTTGTGATGCGGCACTGGCGGACTTGAACAAGTCTTTGCTGAAAGCGGCGGATGAGTTTGAATTTGATCCGGATTTTCAGGCTGGGGCGCTGACGGTTGAATTTGAGGAGCCGAAAGAAAAGTATGTGGTGAGCCCGAATGCGCCGGTGCATCAGATTTGGGTGAGTGCGCGCGTAAAAAGCTATAAATTGGACTGGGAAGATGCCCGTAGTGCCTTTGTATTCGCGGCTTCAGGTCAGACTTTGAAGGAGTTGATGGCGGATCTGCTGGAGCAGCGCATCGGCGAAGCTGTCGTCCTCTAATGGCTGGGGTTTACATCTCGTACCCCTTTTGCGCGCAGAAGTGTAGCTACTGCAATTTTGCTTCGGGGGTATTTCCGAAAGAGCTCGAACCGGTCTATCAGAAGCGCTTAGTCAATGAACTTCGGGGCACCGAGTGGATGTTTACACCGGAAACACTGTAT
>JBKJUN010000264.1:0-1313 GCA_046590555.1 Bryobacter sp.
AATCCTCGGCCCTCCTCGCACAAGACGTTACCTTCTCTACCGGCGTCAATGTCATTAACCTCCTCGCCACTGTCCGCGACAAGCAGGGCAACCTGATCCAGACCCTGAAGCAGGAAGATTTTCTTCTCGCCGAAACCAACAAATTACAAAAAATCACCTATTTTGCCCAGCAATCTGACCTTCCGCTTCGTCTGGGCCTCCTGATCGACACCAGCATGAGCCAGGAAAAAGTAATTCCTGCCGAACGTGCCGCCGCCTATCGATTTCTCGACACGGTCCTGCGAGAAAAGCTCGACAAGATCTTCCTGATCCAGTTCGATACCCTCGCCCGCGTCCGCCTCGGTTTCAGCACTAACCGCTCGCAACTCGAAACCACGCTCAACGACATCGACACGCCTACCCGCAAAGAACTACGCGCCTCCGGCGGTTCCGGAACCTCACTCTTCGACGCCGTAGCCTCTGGTGCCGAGCTGATGAAAATGGAATCCGGTCGTAAAGCCCTGATCGTCCTCTCAGATGGAGTGGATTCCTCAAGTGACCATACTCTCCCGATGGCAATCGAAGCCGCTCTCCGCGCCGACACCCTGGTTTACACGATCTACTTCACCGATTCGGGTTTCTACAGCGGAGGCTTCGGAGTCCCCAACGGTCGTGCGGTAATGAGCCGCCTATCGAAAGAAACGGGAGCCGGCGCATTCGAGGTTACGAAGAAGCTCTCGATAGACCAGATCTTCGCCGCCATCGAGCAGGAGCTAAGAAGCCAGTACAGTATCGGCTACGTCTCGGACATCCCCGTCGGCTACCCCGCCTTCCGCAAGATCCAACTCAGCACAAAACAAAAGGGCCTAACCGTCCAGACTCGCGACGGCTATTGGCCCAAGCGCCCCTAATCCAGCTGCTCGCGATGCTTTCTCAAGAGTGATTCGAGAAGCTTGATTGGCCGCCAAAAATTGGTCTGTTTGAGTGCCTCGATCGCTTGGGCGAAATTCAGGAGTCCCAATTCTGCCGAAAGATCAAGAATTCCAAGGGTTCCCGTCACTGGAATCCCTTTAGCGAGTGCGACCCTTGTGCCAGCCCGTTCATCCATAAGCAACAACTCAGCCCGCAAAAACAAAGCAACTTCGATAGCGCTGGCCTCTTCCTCATCCAGTCCTTCAAGCGCAACAGGTTCCAAGTGGCCAATATGGTAAATCTCAAGCCATTCCGGAGGGTGTTCCATCCAAATTCTCACTGCTGGCGGAGTACTCGCGGTCATGAGTTCAGATTGAACTGCCAATGGCAAAACAACCTTCTAAAACAGCTTCGGAAGAATC
>JBKJUN010000267.1:0-4238 GCA_046590555.1 Bryobacter sp.
CCCTTACTTCACTGCGAGCGACAATGCGGCGTTTGCTCCGGTGGGGGTTCCTTCGACCACTATGAGCGTGACCTATGCTTTCCCCGACTATCACCAGCTTGGGGATGAATGGGAGAAGATCGACTACGCGAACATGGCCAAGGTGACCCGGGCGATTGCCCAGGGGACGTTCTTCGCTGCAGATGCCGCCGAGCGGATCAGTTGGAATGAGGATGAGCCGAAGACGAAGGCTTATCGCGAGGCGGCGGAAAAGCTCCTCCAGACGAAGTAAGCAGCTGGTAGCAGCAGAAGCCAGAGCCAATAGTTGCTAGAGGTAGAGACAGCGCTGGCTGCGAGCAGGTCTGAGCGAAGACTGGCCATCGGGAGTTTGTCGAGGCTAGAGACGGGCAGCGAACCCATGACGCGGTCTTTGCTAGTGGACTCTTCGTCCTGGGGGAGTTTGGCCACGATGTCGCTGATCTCGCCGTAGCCGGTGAAGAGGCTCTTGTCGTGGGTGAGCGGGTATAGGGTGGTTTTGCCGTTGAGCTTGGATTCGACGATGGCGTTGGGGTCGTTGCATACTCCCATTCGGTAATAGCCGCCGAAGGGCAGCTCGGGGTGCGCCTTTTGGACCGCCGCGTAGACACGGATCACCTCGCCGATCAGACGCATGGCTTCGATTGCCTGATCACCTTTGTATTTATGAACGGTGTTGCCGAGAACCCAGGCCTGATCTTTCGTATCGATTGGGCGGACTATAGCTTTGCCATCAATGCCGTAGTAGAAACAGAGCGAGGCATTGACCTTGGGTCCGCTGATGAGGATCTCATGTTGCGAGTGAGGTGCGGGGACAAGCAAGTTGCGGTTCTGGCCGGGGATGGGGATGCCGGTGTCGAGCCAGAAGGGGGTGAGAACATCCTTGCCTTTGTACTTGAGATCGCCGAAGTTGGCGAAGTAGCGGGAGTCGCGGATCTCAACGGTGTGACCGTCGGCGACGAGTTGGCGGAGCAGTTTTTCAGGATTGGGTTCGTTTAGTCTGGCTGCGAAGGTAACACTGTCGTCCTTGATGGTTAGCATCTCGTCGCCGAACATGAGGCCCATACCAAGATCCTTAGGGCCGGGTGCGCTGGGAGGTGCTGGCTCGCCACTGGGTTTGGGGAGAACACGGCCAGCCATTCGGACACTGCGGCCGAGGGTTTTGACGGTGATACCCGGGAAGGAGTCGAGGGCCTTCCACTGTTTGTCTTTGATGTATCCGCGCAGACGGGTGACTTCATCGGGGCCAAGGATGCCGATGCCTTCGACGAGTTTATTGATGAACTCGGGTTGGGCCGAGACTTCTTTCGCAACATCGGAGAGGAGGACGTAGTCTTGGGCGAGGAGGAGCAGTAAGAGTGGGGTCATTGAAGGTATTGCTTCCACCAGTTCATTTCTTGCTGGTATCTATGTACGGTATTCCAGAGGGACCAGCCGCCGTGGTACTCGCCTGGGTAGCGGATGAAGCGGGTGGGGACTTTACGCTTCTGTAAGGCGGTGTAGAGCTCTTCGGCCTGGGCTATTGGGACACGGAGGTCGGCTTCGCCGTGGATGAAGAGGGTTGGTGTTTTGATGTTGGCTGCGTAGGTGATCGGTGAGTATTTGATCATGGTGGCGTTGCCTGTGGCTTCCCAAGGTGGGCCGAGGAATTCGGTTTCTTTGGTGCGGGGGATGTCGCCGGTGCCGTAATTGCTGATCCAGTTGGTGGGACCGGCACCGGTAATCGCAGCGCGGAAGACGTTGGTGTGGCCGATGGCCCAGTTGGTGAGGAAGCCGCCGTAAGAGTATCCTGTGATGCCCATTCGCTTGGGATCGACGCGGTATTTCTTGATAGCCTGATCGACTCCGGCCATGATGTCGGCCATGTCTTTGTCACCCCAACCGCCCCAAGTACCCCAGCGGAATTTTTCACCATAGCCGGTTGAGGCACGGGGATTGGTGTAGAGGACGATGTAGCCGGCGGCGGCCTGGGGTTGGTGGAGGAAGGAGAAAGAGGAGGCGTATGCGCCATGTGGACCGCCGTGGAGGTTGAGGATCAACGGGTATGGACCGCCTTGAGGCGAGTAGTTGGGCGGGAGGGTGACCCAGCCTTCGATTGAAGCGCCGTCGGTTGAGTCAAAGTAAATACGTTCGGTTTTGCCCAAGGCCCAGCGGGTGGGTTGGGTGGTGATTTGGGTTTGTTTTGTTGGACTCGCGAGAGGGGCAGAAAAGAGCTCAACGGGCTTGTCGGCAGTGGTGGCGGTGTAGGCCATTTGGCCGGTGTCGAGGTTGAGGTCGAAGTCGTTCAGCAAGCGATCCCCTTGTGTGATTTGCTGGACTCGTTTGGTTGCGAGATCGAGTTGGTAGAGATGACCGGTGCCGCGTAGATTGGCTTCGAAGAGAATGCTCTTGCCGTCTTTGGAGAAGGTGGGCTTCTCGGGGAGATCGTCCCAGTCTGGGGTGAGGTTGGTGAGCGGACCGCCGGTGGCGGGGATTGAAAAGATGTCTTGGGGGCTGCCTTGGCTTCGTTTGTTCGCGAGGATCAGATTGAGGCTTTGTTCGCGGAGGAAGGCGATGGTCTTGCCGTCGGGGGACCATGCGGGGCTGCGGTGGTGGTGGTTGTCGTCGGTGAGGCGGTTGAGTTTGGCTTCGATTGTTACGGTGAAGAGATCGGCACGCTCGTAGGTGTGTTCGTCGCGTTGGTGCATGTTGGCGACGAAGGCAAGGGACTTGCTGTCGGGGGACCAGGCGAGGCTCTCGACGTTGACTCCCAGGGTCGTGAGTTGTTTGGCTTCCCCGCCTTGACGGGGGAGGAGGAAGAGTTCCTGGGCTGGATTCGACTTGGGGTCGGGGAGGTAGCCCCGGCCATCGAAGCGGAAGTTCATCCAATCGTAGGCGCGGCCTTTGAAGCGTTGTTCGGTGAGGCGTTCAAATTCGGATTGATGCGTGGCTGGCTTTGGGGATTGGCTTCGTTTGGTGAAGGCGATCCACTGGTTGTTGGGGCTGAATATAGCGATCCCGTCGAGGCCTGTGATCTGGAAGGGCTGAGCGTCGAGGTCAGAGGTGTTCAAGAACCAGGACTTGCCGGCGGCGGAATAGCCGAGAAGCTTGCCGTCGGGGGACCACTGCGGGTTCGCCACGCTGGCCTTGATTTGGGTAAGGCATTTAGCAGCGATGCAGAGTTGGCTGTGGCGGCGGTTCTCTGCTTCGATGATTTTCGTCTGCAGGTAGGCGATTTGTTTGCCGTCGGGCGAGATGGCTGGTGACGAGACGGCTTCTACCTTGTAATAGTCGGCTAGAGTGATTGGGTTCGTTTGTGCGAGCATCAGGCTCGAGCTAAGCAGTAAGAATATTGAGCGCATTTTTAAGATCTTCATTAAATTTTTGAAAAGATGGCAAAGCATCCAGGCCAGCTAAATCCTTCACAACTGATCGCATCTGACGGTGATCCACTTTTGTATTAATCCGATTTGGTTTCCATCCAGAGGCCAAGCGACACTGCGAGAAAACCTTATGGAGTCGCTCTTTTGCTTGGACCGTTTCAGGCCTACTGGGATATTCTTTGAGTGCGGCCAAAGGCAGAGACTTGAGCCCGACAACTTCTAATATGGCTCCCTTGTCTGCGAGCATCCAGGCCTCAGTTTCCCTAACCGGAACAACCGCAACCTTAACGGTTAAGATTCCAGTACAGGCATTCTCAACTTCAACAAATCGCGCTTTGATTTGCTCCGCATTGTTTGAGTCCGAATCTCTATGGACCAAGACAAGATCGGGGGCATAGAGTAATGCATTTTGAACCTTCGCCCGAAGGTCGCCCTTTGGATTACCGAGGGGGATACCTTCGCCAGGTTTGAATTCAAGTGACAAGTCAGGATTGTGCCTGTTGACTAAAGCTTTGGCTACGCTCTGGATGTAAACTTCTGTCGATCCTTCACCTACAACAACACAAGTGATTTTCATGTGGATGATTGCAACTTATAGTCGAGGAATTCCTTACGCTCGAACACAGCATGCACATCGCTCCCTCTGAGGTATTCCAAGTCATCTATCGATAACCCAGCAGGGTTTGGAATAACGCCCAAGAAGTGGAGGAGGTCGCCTTTCTTTGCAATATCTTGCGTTTTAGATGAGGTCCTCCATGTTCCCGACAGACACGAAAGTCTAAGAGTATTGGGAGTTTCATCGTTGCCGGCTTTGGGCTGAGCAGAAGCAAACAACAAGGAATCTTCGGAGACATAGGAAAC
>JBKJUN010000299.1:0-8298 GCA_046590555.1 Bryobacter sp.
AACCCCCAACACAACAAGGTCCACCTTCCCATCGCCATCATAATCCCCAGCAGCGGCTCCCATCCCATACCCCACTTGCTTCAACCCAGATCCCTCAGTCACATCCTCAAACTTCAAGCCCCCCACATTCCGGTACAACCGATTAAAGAACTTGGGCGAAGTCTTCGCAAGCCCCGGTAACTCCGCCCCATTGGCAAAGAACAAATCCGGCAGCCCATCCCCATCAAAGTCCAGCACAGCCACCCCGCCGGCCATCGTCCCCGGCATATACTTTCGCGCCCCCTCGCCATTAGCCAAGACAAATGGCAACTCAACCGTTCGAAACCCGGGCTCGGCAGCAAGCAACAAAAGCAGCAACAGCATCTAGGGTCCAGAATATAAGAATGGAATTGAAGAGCGTTCAACTGACGATCCCCGCAGGCGCAAACCTGATCTTTGGCCAGAGCCATTTCATCAAGACAATAGAGGATCTCTACGAGGCCATCATTAACACCAACGCCTCAATCGAATTCGGCATCGCCTTCTGCGAAGCCTCCGGCGACCGCCTCATCCGAGTCGAAGGCAACGACGAAGCAATGAAAGTTGCAGCCACCGAAAACGCCCTCGCCGTCGGCGCCGGCCACACCTTCTTCATCTTCCTGCGCAAGGGTTTCCCGATCAACGTCCTCGGCCGCATCAAGGACGTCCCTGAAGTAGTAACTCTCTTTTGTGCCACAGCAAACCCAGTCCAGGTAATCATCGCCGAGTCAGAACAAGGCCGCGGCGTCCTCGGCGTAATCGACGGAGGCAGCCCCCTCGGCGTAGAAGGCCCCGAAGGCGTCGAGTGGCGCCACAGCCTCCTCCGCAAATTCGGCTACAAGCGCTAAGCTAAGAGGAAGCAACGCCATGACAATTGAATTAACCAAAAAAATGGAAGAACTGGTTCAAACAAAGCTCAACGAAGGGCAATACAATTCGGTCGACGAAGTCCTGGCGAAAGCATTTTTTCTTCTTGCTGAGTTCGATCAGCCACCCACTTCTACTGAAGAAGAGATAACTCAAATCCGAACCAGCATCGAAGAAGGGTATCAGTCGGCCCAGCGCGGAGAACTCCACGATGTCGACGAGGTATTTGCTGAGCTGGAAGCAGAAGTTAAGCGTTGGGAATATTCGCACAACACGTGAGGCGATATTTGATAACTACTCCAGCCAAGCGCGACTTGACAGAAATCAACCTATATCTTTTGGAGCAATCCAGCCCGGCAATTGCACGTACAGTCATCGCGAAAATCCTCTCCAAAATTATGAAAATTGGAGCCAATCCTGGTATCGGTCATCAACGGGAAGATCTCACCAGCAGAGCATTAAAGTTCTTGACCGTCTTCCAATACCAGATCATCTATGACTCCTCCACAAGACCGATTCAAATCATAAGAATCCTCCACGGTAAACGGAATCTACCCAACCTGCTTTAGTTAGCCAATAAATGGAACGCTAGGGCGAAAAACGATAACATTAAGAAGCATGAAGACCGCCAAGATTGAAAAGCCCTTGGGCTTTGACACCCGCGCCCTCCACAAGGGTTATGACCCAGACTCCGCCACGCACGCCAGAGCCGTTCCAATCTACCAGACCACGTCCTTTGCTTTCGAAAACTCGCAGGACGCTGCCGAACTCTTCGGCCTTCAAAAGTTCGGCAACATCTACACGCGCATCATGAACCCGACCACCGACGTGCTCGAGCAGCGTGTAGCCTCCCTCGAAAACGGCGTCGCTGCCCTCGCCGTCGCCTCAGGCCAAGCCGCCCAGTTCCTCGCCATCACCAACATCGCCCAGGCCGGTGACCACATCGTCGCCGCCAGCACCCTCTACGGCGGCACCTACACCCAGTTCGACGTCTCTTTCCGCAAGATGGGCATCGAGACCACCTTCGTCGAACCCGACGATCCAGAGAACTTCCGCAAGGCCATCCGCCCCAACACCAAACTCGTCTTCGGCGAAACCATCTCCAACCCCCGCGGTAACATCCTCGACATCGCTGCCGTCGCCAAGATCGCCCACGAAGCCAAGATCCCGCTGATCATCGACAACACCTTTGCCACCCCCTACCTCTGCCGCCCCATCGATCACGGCGCAGACATCGTCGTACACAGCCTCACCAAGTTCATGGGCGGCCACGGCACCTCCATCGGCGGCATCATCGTCGACTCCGGCAAGTTCCCCTGGAAGGAAGGAAACTTCCCACAACTCAACGAACCATCACGCGCCTACCACGGCATGGTCTTCTCCGATGCTCTCGGCCCCATCGCCTACATCATCAAAGCCCGCGTTGAAGGCCTCCGCGACATGGGCCCGGCCATCAGCCCTTTCAACGCCTTCCTCTTCATCCAGGGCATCGAAACTCTCAGCCTCCGCATGGATCGCCACATCGCCAACGCCAAAGCAGTGGCCGAGCATCTCGAAAAACACCCTGCCGTGTCTTGGGTCAAGTATCCGGGCCTCAAATCAAGCCCCTACAACGAACTCGCCCAGATCTACATGCCCAAGGGTCCAGGCGCTGTCTTCAGCTTTGGCCTCAAGGGTGGCCTCGACGCCGGCAAATCCTTCGTCGACAAACTGCAAATCTTCTCGCACCTCGCCAACGTCGGCGACGCACGCAGCCTCGTCATTCAGCCCGCCGCAACCACTCACCAGCAGCTAAATGCCGATCAACAGGTTGCTGCCGGCGTCTCCCCCGACATGGTTCGTCTCTCGATCGGTCTTGAAAATATCGAAGACCTCCTCTGGGACATAGACCAGGCTCTCTCCTAGTCAAATTCAAACGGCTTCTTAGGCGGGCCCTTTGCCGGGTCCGCCTTCGCCTGCTTCAGCAATTCGTCAAACTTCTTGTTCAATACCTCGCCCTGATTCTTGGTAGCGGCAAAACTCTTCTGAAACGCCTCTTCACGCCGCGCTGCTTCCCCCTTCAAATTCTGAATCGCCTTAGCGAAATCCTCAATCGGTGCCTTCTTCTTCTTCTCCTCATACGTAATCACCGCCTCGGTCACAATATCCACCTTCAGCTTCGCCTCACAACACGGACAACTGATCTCCATTAGCTTTTTCATAAAGAAATGCTATCGCAGCCCGATAAGAACCAACAGCAAATGATTCTGAATTGCATAATGATCGGCCCCGATCGCAACCTTGCGATCAATTTACAAACCGCCTTCAATGAACTGGGCGGGATCAATATCATTCGCGAATTTACCCATTACCCCCACGAATTTGAACTTCTCCGTAGCATCCGCAGCCTCGGGCCCCACATCGTTTTTCTCGGCCTCAGCGACTCTGAACGCAGCAACGAGATCATCCAAGCCCTCAATGCAGAATTCCCTACTCTCCAGGTGGCCGTTTTCCACGACGAGGTAGAGCCCAAGCTCCTTCTAAAGTTGATGAAAAGCGGCATCCGCGAATACATCGCTCCTCCCTTTGACCCGGACGAACTCGCAGAAATCTTCATCCGCCTCCGCGATGCCGCGCTCAAAAATCCGCTCACCACCCCACGCTCCAACCTGGTCTATTCCTTCCTCCCTTCCAAACCAGGCTCCGGCACTACCACTCTTGCCACTAATGCTTCACTCGCCATGGCCCGTCAACCAGACACCACCGCGATGCTCATGGATCTCGATCTCAACAGCGGCCTCATCCGCTTCCTGCTCAAACTTGATAACGAATACACAATTCTCGACGCCGCCAAGCACGCCTCCAACATGGACGAAGCCCTCTGGCCATCCCTCGTCACCTCACTCGGCAAACTCGATGTCCTCCACGCCGGCAAAATCAGCCCAGGCGTCCGTATTGAAAACGAACAGATCCGCAACCTCATCGACTACGCCAGAAAAAACTACACAGCCATCAGTGTCGATCTCTCCGGCAACATGGAAAAATACTCGACTGAAGTCATGCAGGAATCAAAGAAAATTTTCGTCGTCTGTACTCCAGAGATCCCGTCCCTCCACCTCGCTCGCGAAAAATTCAACTACCTCAAAGACACCGGCCTATCCGACAAGGTCGCTTTCCTGATCAACCGTCAATCCAAAAACGACATTCTCGGAACCAACCAGATCGAAGACATCCTCGGCGACAAAATTTACATGCACTTCGCCAACGACTATCGCGGCGTCAACACTGCCGTAGCCGAAGGCAAAGCCATCAGTCAAGGCTCCGAACACGGCAAACAACTCACCAAATTCTCCTACTTCCTCCTCGAGCGCCCCATCCCTTCCTCCGTCCAAAATGCCAAAACCAAAAAAGAAATGCGTAGCTTTATGGACCTCTTCCGCTACGGCCTCTCCAGATTCATTTCAACTTCCGGTAGCGCAACCAAAGCCTAATCGCTAAGATAAGAATCTGCTTTGCCAGATGCTTAGAGCGATTTCCTTAGTAATTCTTCATTTTTCAGCACAAATCCTCATCGCCCAGGATTTCACTGCCCTCAATCGTTTTCTTGACGCAGAGAAGACCAAACTCAAAATCCCAGGCTACGCCGCCGGCGTCTACTATAAGGGCGAAATCCTCTGGACTCGCGCCTCCGGCATGGCGGACATCAAGATTGGCCGCCCCGTCCGCCGCGACACCCCCTTTCGCCTCGCCTCCATTTCTAAACCTCTCACGGCCGTCGCTCTCCTCCAGCTCGTCGAGATGCATAAACTTTCCCTCAGCGATGAAATCCACAAATACTGCCCCGCCTTCCCAGTCAAGTCTCACCCCATCTCCCTCGCCAACCTCTTAAGCCACCTCGGCGGCATCCGGCACTACAAAAACAAAGACCCCAACGACGCCAACAACGCCATTCGTTTCCCTAACGTCATCGAAGCCCTCAAGAAATTCGCTGCCGACCCCCTCGAACACGAGCCCGGCACCAAATACCTTTACAGCACCTACGGCTACAGCCTCCTCGGCTGCGCCATCGAAAACGCCTCCGGCATGCCCTACGAGCGCTGGATGGAAGACAAGCTCTTCTCTACCGTCGGCATGTGCAACACCGCCCCTGACAACAACCGCGGCATCTCACTCCGCCGCGCCCAGGGCTATCGCAAGTCCATCGAAGGCGAAATCGAAGACTGCGCCCTCTCCGACAACACTGTCAAAATCCCCGGCGGCGGCTACGTCTCCACCGTCGACGACCTCCTTAAATTCAGCGAAGGCATCTACCGCCAGCAACTGATCAAATCCGAACTCGTCGACCTCATGTGGACCTCAAGCAAGCTCAAATCCGGCAAAACCACCGGCTACGGACTTGGCTGGAGCCTAGCTAAAAGCCCGGATGGCGACCGCGAAATCTATCACACCGGCGGCCAGCAGGGCACCAGCTCCATTCTCTACCTCCGCCCGGAACACAATTTCGCCTTCGTTTGGCTCACCAATCTCGAAGGCGTCGGCAACCGCCTACCCACCTCACGTCAAATCTTTAAATTGGTAAAGTAACACTTTCGGTGCCTCAGCGTACCACCCTTGTAGGCCCCCGTCGAAATTGCAACTGCAGACCATTCCCAGTCCCGTACCAGAAACCGACGAGGCACTCATGGCACGCGTTCGCGATGGCGACTACGCCCCCATGACCATCCTCTTTGATCGCCACGGCGACAAGCTCTTCCGCTACTGCTGGCGCATGAATCAAGACCGCCAACTCAGCGAAGACCTCGTGCAGGAAGCCTTCTGCCGCATGCTCCGCTTCAAGGGCAGTTACAAGGACGGCCACAGCTTTCAGGCCTGGATCTACTCCATCGTTCGCAACCTCCAGATGGACCACTGGCGAAAAAAACGCTTTGAAGCCGAATGGGAAGAAGGCTTTGACGCTCCCTCCCCCAAAGAGACATCCCTCGAAGCCAAGCAGGAAGCCGCTCTCCTCCACAAAGCCCTCAGCCTGCTCCCACCCTCCAAACGGGAAATCCTCGTCATGGCCCGTTTCCAGGGCCTCCGCCACGAACAAATCGCCGAAATCATCGGCTGCGAAACTGTAGCCGCCCGCGTCCGCCTCCACCGCGCACTCACCTCGCTCAAAGAAATCTACCTCAACCTCCTCGAAAGGAAAACCGGCACATGAGAGAAAGCACTTTCTGTCCCACAGGCGAACGCCAACTCGCCGCCTATCTCGAAAATCGCTTGAACCCCAGCGATTGTGATCAATTCCGCCAGCACGCCAACCTCTGCGCTATCTGCCGCGAAGAAATAGAAATCTGGGATAAACTAAGCAACCTTCCCTCAGCCACCCCAGGCCCCTACTTCCGCCAGGATTTCGAAGCAATGCTTGCCCGCGAATCCCGCAACCGCCCACAACCCCAAAAGCAACAACCCTGGCAGCTCTGGGCCGCAGCCGCAGCTATCGCCTTAGGCGCCTTCCTCGCAGGCACCTACTTCGCCGGTCAAAAACCCAAGTCCGAAATGGCCGAACTTCGCGAAGAACTCCGCAACATGCACACCATGTTCGCCACCAGCCTCCTCCAGCAGCAAAGCGCCGTAGAACGCCTCCGCGGCGTAAATTACTCTGTCCGCCTGGACAACCCTGATCAAGAAGTCGTAGGCGCACTCATGCAGACCCTGCGCGGAGACTCAAGCGTCGACGTGCGACTGGCCGCCACCGACGCTCTCCGCAAATACTCCACACGTCCTCAAGTCCGGCAATCCATGGTCGAAGCCCTCACCCTCCAGGATTCCCCCCTCGTACAATTGGCCCTGATCGACGCCCTGGTCGAATTCCACGAACGCCGCGCTGCCCCAGCCTTCGCCCTACTCGCAGCCTCTCAGTCCATCGACCCCACCGTCAAAACCCGTCTTTCCAAAGCTATCGAGCAACTCAGGATCCAATGAATAAAGACCACTGCGCCAACACAGACTCGACAAGCAATCGACCATCCCGTACAAATTAGAAACACAAGTAACACAGCAGGATATGAATCGTATTGTCCGCAGAAACTGATTTACAAAAGGACCCAACGGCGATATCCACGGTTTCAAAATAAGGTTAAAAAACAATGATCAAATTACTACTCTGCATCTCGATCTGGGGAGCCATTTTAACGGCCCAGAACACCGGGGACAAGCTCTCCATTGCCTTCCGCGATCCGGCCCGCCCCGGCATGGTCAAGATGAGCATCCTCTTCGGCTCTATCTCAGTAAAGGCCCATGCGGGCAAAGACGTCATCGTCGAAACCACATCCAAGTCCGAAAAGGAAGCAGAGCGCGACGTGCCAGAACCCGCGCGTGGCCTCAAGCGCCTCAACTCCACCGGCTCCTCCGTCACCCTCGAAGAAGAGAACAACATTGTCACTGTCTCGATGGGTTGGAAGGCTCGCGGTGAAAACATCACCCTCCTCGTCCCCACCAAAACCTCCCTCAGGCTCTCGGCTACCACAGGCAAAATGATCTCAGTCGAAGGCGTCGAGGGCGAGATGGAACTAAACGCCACTAACGGCAGCATCACGCTCACCGACGTCTCAGGCTCAGTCGTAGCCCACTCTCTCAACGGCAAAGTCCTCGCCAAATTCAAAAGCGTAGACCCCACTAAGCCCATGAGCTTCAGCTCCATGAACGGCACCATCGACGTCACCCTCCCTGCCTCCACCAAGGCAAACCTTAAAATGCAAACCAATAACGGCGACGTATTCACTGATTTCGACGTACAAATGCAGCCAAATGCCCCCAAAGTCGAAAAGACCGAACCACGTCCCGGCGAGCGCAGTCGCAGCCGTGTGCACCGCGAATCCTTAAGCGTCGGCTCAGTCAACGGCGGCGGCCCAGACTATAACTTCAAGAATTTCAACGGAAACATATACATTCGTAAAGCAAATTAGTCCTTTTCAGACGGAATCGGGCATTCTATTATCGAGAGGGTACGATTCGTCGATAAGCCCTTGAGAGGAGCAGCCCGATTCCGTCTTGTTTTTTGATGCTGGTTTTGGCCTCAGTCTGGGTAACGTCCGCACAGGCTCAGCCAAAATTCCGTCTCGACGCCAAACCAAAACTCAGCGAAGCATTGCAAGAGATGTGGCGCTGGACCCAATTTGGTGAGCGCGATGGTCTCCCCAGCAATGACGTAGCTCATGTAATAGAAACCGACGACGGCACCATCTGGGCCAACACCTCTGCTGGTCTCGCCTGGTATGACGACTTCCAGTGGCATCCCATTCCATGTCAGGTCTTCCAGCAAGATAGGTGGCCGCGTCAGATTCAGCCCCTCGACTCGTCCACAATAATTGCTACTGGCGGAGATTTACCAACTATATTCCGGCGCGATTCCTGCAAACCGGTTCAGTTGAAATTCGAGGGTAAAGCTCT
>JBKJUN010000512.1:0-14904 GCA_046590555.1 Bryobacter sp.
CTCTTCCGTCTTGGCAAACTTGACGAATCCAAAGTTGCCAAGCTCACCTCATAACACCTTCTCCTCCGCAACTAAGCGCGCAAGGGTATAGAATCCCAACTATTGTGCAGCGCACCCTACTCGCCACCCTACTCGCCACAAGCCTCCTCGCTCAACACGCCAAAGACGACGAAGCCGCCAAGCACCCCTTCATGGGCGATCCCCTCCGGATCGAAGCCGGACGCAAGGCCTACCTCGGTGGCTGCGCCGGCTGCCACGGCCCTGACGGTGGCGGCGGTCGCGGCCCCAGCATCATTGACCGCGCCGCATGGCACCCCATGACCGACGACAACCTCTACGCCACAATCCAAAAAGGAGTCGGCATCATGCCTGCCGCCAACCTCCCCACAGATGGCGGTTGGGAACTCGTCGCCTTCGTCCGCTCCCTCACCTCACCCGCTGTCGACGTCAAAGCCCCCGGCGATCCAGCCCTGGGCGAAACCCTCTTCAATTCGGGCTGCAACAACTGCCACCGCATCGCGGGCAAAGGCGGCTTCTCCGGTCCCGACCTGTCGAACATTGGCCGCACCTCCACGCTTCCCAAACTCCGCCGCTCTATCCTCGAGCCCGACTACGAACGCACCCCCGGCTTCAATCGCGCCGCCCTCACCCTCCGCAACGGCGACAAGCTCGCAGGACTAGTCAAAGACCGCACCAACTACGTCCTCCAACTCCAACTCAAAGACGGCAGCCTACGTTCTCTGCCAGTCGACACCATCGAATCCCTCGAAATCACTCAAGCCACCACCATGCCCCGCGACTACGCAACCAAACTCTCCAAAGACGACATCACCAACCTTGTCAGCTTCCTCCGCCAGCAAGGAGCCAAATAATGCGACTCTCTCTACTCTTCATCGCCACAACCCTCACGGCCCAAGTCTCCTACGAAGACATCACCAAAAGCCCGAATCAAAACTGGCTCACCTACGCTGGTGACTACAAAGGCCGCGGCCTCTCCCCCTTAACCCAGATCACACCGGAGAACGCCCAGAACCTAACCCCCAAATGGACCTTCAACGTTCCCAATGCAAAAGGCCTGCGAGCCCGCCCCATCGTCGCCGACGGCGTAATGTATTACACCAACACCAATGCCATCTACGCCCTCGACGCTCGTAGCGGCCGCCGCATCTGGCAATACGTAGACACTCTGTCCAAGAAAGAATCTGTCAACCGCGGCGCAGCGATTCTGGGCAATCAGGTCTACTTCGTCACCGCCGATTGCCACCTCGTTTCGCTCGACCGCCGTACCGGCGGCGTCGCTTGGCGCAAGCAATACGGCAACATCAAAGACGGCGTTTTCTGCACCTCAGCACCAGTCGCCATCAATGGCAAAATCATCGTCGGCACCGCCGGCGGCGACGAAGGCATGCGCGGCTACCTCGCCGCTCTCGACGCTTCAACCGGCGCAGAACTCTGGCGCACCTATACCATCCCCGCCCGGGGCGAACCGGGCAGCGAAACCTGGGGCAACTTCATCGAATATGGCGGCGGTGGCACCTGGCTCTCTGGCACCTACGAACCCGAAACCAACACCCTCTACTGGACCACCGGCAATCCCTGGCCCGACTTCTACGGCGGCGATCGCAAAGGCGATAACCTCTACTCCTGCTCGCTCCTCGCCCTCGACGCAAATACCGGCAAAATGAAATGGTATTTCCAGTTCACCCCCGGCGACTGGCACGATTGGGACGCTCAATCCTGGCCCGTTCTCGCCGACGTCCAGTATGAAGGCAAACCTCGCAAGGTCATCTTCCACGCCAACCGCAATGGCTTCCTGTACCTGCTGGACCGCGAGACCGGTAAATACCTGCGCTCCTCGAAACTGCTCGATAATCTCGACTGGGCCTCCGGCATCGACTCCAATGGTCGGCCCATGCCGATTCCCGGCAAAGACCCCACACCCGAAGGCAACCGCATCTGCCCCGGTGTCCGTGGTGCCACCAACTGGATGAGCCAGTCCTGGAACCCCGCCACCGGCCTCCTCTCGGTCATTGTCCTCGAACAATGCGATGTCTACACCAGCTCCTCCAAAACCCCCGAACCAGGTAAAAATTTCGCAGGCGGCGGCGCTGGCCCACGTCCCAACGATGCAGGTAAATTCTACATGCGCGCCTTCAACCCCCTCACCGGTGAACGCAAATGGCAATACCCCATGACCGGCAAAGCCGAAATGTGGGCTGGCCTCACCGGCACCGTCACGGGTGTACTTTTTGCCGGCGACGATGACGGTCACCTCATCGCCATCGACGCCAAATCCGGTAAACACCTCTGGCACTACCAGACGGGCGACAGCATCACTGCATCCCCCATCACCTTCGCAATTGACGGCAAACAATACGTGAGCATAGCGAATGCCACCTCAATCCTCACCTTCGGGCTATTTGAGCCCGTAAAGAGCATTCCGGTCCCGCCAATGCAAATTCGTTGACAAAAAAGCTATCCTTTCGCCACTACCTTACCGATATCAGTACAAACACTGAGATTCACCTAAGGGAAAACGGCGATGAAGATCGAACAAATCAACCTTACCTACGTAGTACATTCGTTAGCGGGAATTATCTTGCTAGGCACGCTTGCCTTGTTTGACTACGAAGTTTCGAAACCCGGCATTTCGGCCTCCGAGTCGTCCCAACTTGTCTGGAAGATGTCGCCTTTATCCCCCAAAATTTCAGCTCAAGAGCAGATCCATCACCTGCCCGCTCTTTCCGCGCGCTACCAGCGCAAAGTCTTGGTATACGCTTTTCACTACAAGTCCTGGAAGCCCACTCGGGAGCCTCAACCAGGTAAAAACTTCGTCGTAACACCCCAAACAAGCAAAACCTATATGGCAATAAATCAAGCAATGCTAGCAGAAGTCTCAGGGAATCAATAGTTTAGTGTTTGGCGCTCCATTTGCACTATTGAGAGGCAACAGGAGCATCAAACCAAATGCAAACGAACGAAATCAGACTTGGAATTTTATCAGCCGTCCTTGGCGGCGTACTTGTAGCCGGCCTTGGCGCTCTTGCCTACAACAAGAATTCAGCCAGCGCTCAGGAACGCGCCTTTGCCGCACAGCCCGAAATACAAACAATTGTCGTCGCCGCCCCAGAAGTCAGCGTCCCCGGCTATCAGGGTGCCCTCTACAATGCCCAAGGTCGCGTCGTTGCTGTCTCCACCGAGAGAAAAACCTCTGCCTTCCAATCTGCGACTCAAGCCACCACCTCACGTCAGGTCGCAGCCAAACAGGGCCGCTCCACCGGCAAATCCGTTGCCATCGTAGCCGGTAGCGCAGGCGCAGGAGCGGCCATCGGGGCCCTCGCGGGAGGCGGTAAAGGTGCCGGTATCGGCGCTGCATCTGGCGGCGCAGCTGGCTTCATCTACGACCGCATGACCGCCAAAAAGCAATAACCCCGCCCTCAAAAAACGCGTCCACCTGTGCCCCGCCCATCGTAGTATGAGCGGGGCATACCGCTATATCTAGTAGCTTGACCCCTACCCCCGAATGCCTCATATTTGTAAGGTCCGCGACGACTAAAACAATTAAGGGGCCTTATGGTTAAAACAAAAAAGATCAAAATTGATTTGTTGGTCCCGACACCTTCTTTTACCTCAACCGACGTATCCACCATCACTGGTGTTAGCCTTCGCCAGCTCCAGTGGTGGGACGAGAAAAAGGTCGTTTCCCCCCGACAGGAAGGCCACCGCCGCCTTTACTTGACGGAGGAAGTGCTCGAGATCTCCGTCATTGCCGAACTTCGCCGCAAGGGATTCTCACTTCAGAAAATCCGCCGTGTACTGCGCTTCCTTCAAAAGAACATTGGCAAGCGCCTCGCAGAGGTGATCGACGTTCGTTCCGATCTCCATCTGGTCACTGACGGCAAGAACATTTACCTCGAAGACAACTCAAGCTCAATTATTGACATCTTGAAAAACGCTCGTCAGCCAATGTTCCTTGTCTGCGTCAGCGACCAAGTCCGTCGCATCCAGGCCACCCTGCCCCCCACGCGTAAACCAGTCGGCCGCGAATCCGCCTCAGCCCCGGCAATCCGCAAAGCCCGCTAGGCCGGCTTAGAGCGGCCAGCCTGCAGAGTCTAAAGCCAGACAAGGGTCAGCGAACAGCCAAACACGTTCTTTTCATTTCGGCTCGAACCTACAAATTATATTCTTCACTTTTCTTCCTTCAATCTCAAATTTGGTTTCAGCGTCAAAATCTTCAGCTACCATAAACACAACTTTCAAAATGCCTGATCCCGGCGAAATTACAGCTCTACTCCGTCGCTTCGCTTCGGGAGACTCTGCGGCGGAGAACGAACTTCTATCTCACGTTTATACAGAGCTGCGCCGTATCGCCAGTTGGCATATACGCAAGGAGTCAGTCTCAAATACATTGCAGGCAACGGCTCTTGTTCACGAAGCTTATCTTCGCTTAAGTCAAAGTCCGGCTTCCAATATTGAAAATCGGGCACATTTTTTTGCAATCGCCAGTCGTGTCATGCGTCGCGTCCTCATCGAAAATGCCCGAAATCGCGGATGCATTAAGCGTGGCGCAGCCGCAACGCATATCTCTCTCGATGAGAGCGTCAAAGTGGGAGCTGACTCAGATCAAATCGTAATAGCTGTTCACGAAGCACTCGAGCGGCTGGAACTGCTCTCTTCGCGGCAGGCGAAAATTGTCGAAATGCGCTTCTTTGCTGGCCTTCAGATCGAAGAGATCGCCGAGGTCTTACAGCTCTCTGTGCGCACGATCCATCGCGATTGGAACTTTGCCCGTGCCTGGCTGCACGGAGAACTGCGCTAGATCGCCCCAATGTCCTCAGAGCCAATTCAGCATTGGGAAATGGATCGCGGTGCGATCCACCAAGCTGCTTCCGAGCTCTTCGATCAAGCTCTCGACCGGGAGAATCCCCTCGATTGGCTCAATTCTCAAGATGCCGAGTCTGTGTCGAAAGCGGAGGCCCTTCGCCTCTTGTCCTTGCATCTATCTTCCACTTCTAGCTTCCTCGACGATTCAATTCTCAAGGCACGTGAGACGTGGCAACCCGTCCCACTGCAGCCGGGCGCTTTTGTCGCAAACCGATACCGGATTCAACGGCTGATTGGCGAAGGTGGAATGGGCGAGGTTTACCTCGTTGCAGATGAGGAGTTACACCAAACCGTCGCCCTCAAAACCCTCCGTCCTCATCTTGCCGGAGACCCGGTTGCGCTTGAGCGCTTTCGCCGGGAGGTGCTGTTGCTTCGGGAGATCCACCATCCCAATGTCATCCGGATCCTGGATTTTGGTCGCTCAGATCAAACCTACTTCTACACCATGGAGTTTCTGGAAGGCGAAACTCTCGCGAGTCAACTCAAGACTCTCGGGCCCATGAATGAAAAATCCCTAGAATCCCTCGCTACTGATCTTCTTGCCGCTTTGGCCGCGATTCACTCCCTCGGCATCGTCCACCGTGACCTCAAGCCCGCCAACATCTTCCTCGCAGCTAGCAACCGAATAATCCTCATGGACTTTGGCATCGCCATCAGCCAAGGCCAATCCACTCTAACCGATGCCAACTCCGTCCTCGGCTCTCTCGACTATATGTCTCCAGAACAACTCGAAGGGCAGGAAGTTTCCTTCCGCAGCGACTACTACGCTCTCGGGCTCCTCATGCACGAATGCCTCACGGGCCACTTAGCCTTCTCCGGCACCAGTCCTGTAGCGCGCGCCTTCCGTCGGCTTAATGAACCCGCTTCTCACGATCCGATGCCCGGCCCCGTCGGCCGCGCCATCACTGCCTGCCTCGAAAAAGATCCTGCCCGTCGTCCAGCCGATACAGAGGCCATCCTCCGCCTTCTCGCTGGTTATCGTCCCTGGCCGGTGAAACGTCTGGTTCTGGCCTTCTTTACTCTCGTGATAATTCTAAGTCTGTGGACGTTCTTGCCGCGATCCAAAGCTCCCAACCCGGCACTGGCACAGCACCTGAAGCTTGCTGCACAATTCGCCACCAGGCGCACCTCGGCCGATCTCGACAACGCCCGCATGGAGTTTGAATCAGCCATTAAACTCGATCAGTCCAACTCAGAAGCCTGGACTGGCCTTGCCGAAGCCTATTCCACCATTTCAAACTTTGGCTTTGGCGAACCGCGACCCACTCTTCGCAAGGCCGAAGCAGCCGCTGCGCAAGCTCTGCAATTAGCCCCCAACTCCGGCTCAGCGCAGGCTGTTCAGGCCTACATCGTCTCGCTTGACCTCAAAAAATGGCATTCTGCTGACCCACTCTTCCGTCGCGCCGTCGAATTGGACCCCAACCAAACCCGCACTCGCCTCTGGTATGGCGCTTATCTTGGAAAACTTGGCCGATTTGACGCAGCTTTTACGCAGTTGAGAGCAGGGCTCGAACTCGATCCCGGTTCTATGCCGCTCAACCACGAACTCAGCTCCGTCTATGGCCTTGCCCGTGACCAAGAGGCCTCTATTGCCTCCGCGCGAAATCTGATCCGGCTGCAACCTCGAGAGCCGAGTTCTCACCTCGCTCTCTGCCGCGCGTTGCTCACCAAGGGCAAATTGGACGAGGCCGCCGACTCCTGTCGCGAAGCTCTCAGGCAGGACAATAGTTATTCTGGCCAGGCTATTTATGCAAGTGTTCTTGCCGCCCAGGGCAAGCTTGAGCAAGCTCGTGTGATCGCTAGACAGGTGGAATCGAAGACCCGCAATGTGTCCATACTTTGCGATCTTTATCAGCGGATTGGCGAAACAGATCGTGCCATCGCCATAGTCGAAAAGGCCTTTGCCGAAGGCGATTCTACAATTCAGCTGCTAGGTCATAGCCCGCGCTTTGACGCTATCAAATCTCACTATCCTGTTCAGCGAATCTTAGAATCGCTGGGCTTTACGTCCGCCACAACTTCTAACCCATGAACGAAAGGTCAGCTAACTAATATGTCTATATCTCCTAAAGAACCAACCTTTGAAATACTTCGCCTGAGAGAGCGGGAACACGGAGGCATTGCCAGAGTCTACGATTTCACCAATCCTGCTCAAGTCACTTGTTTGGGTGAAGTAGTAAATTTCTACGGCACAAACGAAAAGAAGAAAGTGGATGGGCTCAGCAACCAATGGCTTACTGAGATTACAGTTGTTGCTGCGGATGGTGCAGGAGCAGACCAAAAAGAGATCGAGCTGGCCGCGAAAGCATGCAAGATTCCCGCGTTATCTCTCATTCATACTTATTCCTGCTCTTCAGTTGGCGCAAATCTGAGGATTCTAAAGAGCGAATTGGCAGACGTGAATAAGCTCTACAGCTACATGATCGTCGACGAAGTGGATCCTGGCGAAGGTCGTCCCCTGCAAGTAAAGGAGATTTGGGTTGCCGAGTGCAACAACCCGGCAGACTCCAAGTTGAAGCCCGCATATGCTGTGGGCAAGCAACTTCGTTCGCCAGAAAGTCGCAACAAGCTCGTTCAATGGGAGGCAATTCAGTTCCGCATGGAGCCAAACAATGCTACAGAGGACAGGGGGTAGCGGGTCCGCGTTTGGAGTCGGAGACTCCACATTGCCATCCGAATCTGCTTGGCGCCTCTTGCAACCTTGCTCCACCTCTTCGATACCCGTTGGGCAACAATCCAGGGATCATGACTCGGGCCACTGGAATGCCCACTCGACTGCGTGTCAAATCCACGTAGTATTCGCGAAAATTCGTTCTATCCTTCAACGTTTCAGCGCAGTCTTCGTGTCCGCGCTGAAACGCTTCTACTTCAGCAAGACCATATACATCTCGATCGTCAAGCACTCGTCTCCAGGTCAATACTTGAGACAACTCTTGAATTGCCCTAAGCGCGGCCACACCAATTCGTTCCGCCGCACCCGCTGCAAATACGGGCTCACTCCCATCTGGCCTCGACGCAATCGCAGCAAACACTGCCACTCCCATATCCGTACTTAGATTCAGTAACTCCAGGTGCCAGCCTTCCTGCTCAATACTGTTCCCTATCTGCACACTCCGCTCGCACCCCAACTCGCGCCACGCCCATCCCGGCCTTATTGCTCTCCGGTACCACCACATAGACACCGCATCGCGTTCAATTAACTCTCGCCGCCCCGCTTCAATCGCTGCCGCAAGCGTTGGCCCTGCCGCACAACCGGTGCTTTCACTCACAGCAAACCAAGCCTGGCTGTCGTCGGCGTGATCCATCAATACAACCCCAGCCGGAGCCCACAGGTCTGGGTAATCTCCCATTGCCTTTGCGCGCATCCAGGCAATGGGCTGATCTTCCCGAAAACGCTCCGGCACCTGTTCCACATCGGGCCGACCTACATTCCAGGCTTCTCGCCCCGCATATTGCTCCTCGCTGAACAGCATTAACTCGTTTGGATGAATACAAGTTTCCGGGTTGTAAGTCATCACCTGAAACTGCTCTTCTCCATCAACGTGACTGCAGAAACGCTCCACTGCCTCATAAACCGCTTTGTCCCTGGCCTCGGCATCACTAATCCCGCTCCCGTAGGCATACCCAAAAGTTCGCTGACGGTGCATCTGTCCACGCAGTGCTGGCAGTTGATACTCGGCCTGCGCGTGCCATTGCCCCAGGCTCTGCAATCCTGCCTTCATCCGCCTGACAATTCCTGTATGACGGCTAACCCATTGCTGCGGTGCCGAAAGCGCTGAACGACGAATCCAGTGCTTCTCGGTATGGGGACAACGAAGGTCAACGGACTTCAATTCGTTCCACTCAGCTCCTTCACCTGCTTCGATCATGGCCAGCGCAACGCCCAACCAGCCCATCGCATAACTCCAACTCCATTCAGTTGCCGCCACCCCCACCGCAGCAGGATAATTCCAGCCCAATATCCTTGCCCTATCGGCCCGTTTTCCTCGTAACCAATAAGCAAGTTGCTGATAGGTAGCCTCTCCGTCCTCTTCAAGAAATGGGCCCAGCCACAACTCCATCCCTACCGGCTTCATGAGCAGCACTCTCGACTCCGTTCTTAAAATCTCGGCAATAGCCGGACGCAAGTAATCATCCGTAATGACAACCGCCAGCCCCCCGTCCTCGCCAACCTCCATCCCGGCTCGCACAAACCTTTCGCCGACTTCAACTGCCTTCAGATCTCCCACGACAAATAGTTTCGTTGCCAACGGCCTCGGCTCTAGCCCCATCCCCTCCCAATAAGCTCGCTCCCTCCGTCGTCCTTTCTGAGTAGCGGCGCTCCACAACCCAGCCTCTCGCAGATGAGCAATGAGTTCACCCTCCGGCATTCGGGCGCTGGCGAGCACCACATCCTCTTCTCCATGAACCAGGATTGTATTGTCGTCGACGGTCATGCCGCTTACTCGCGCCGCGAGTCCCTTTAATAAATCAGGACCAAACTTTTTATTTGCCACGAAAAAAGTCTAGCGGATGTCCGAATCGACTTCGTATTTCCGCAGATCAGGACCCGGCCCATTAAAACCGGCCTCTCGACAATAAGCAGTCCTGTGTGCTCAGACGGCGTAACGAGCTGGGCGCACCACACGTCCACTGGACATTGGCATATACTGTAGTCAAATTCGGAGGCCTGTAATTATATGGCGCGTAGCCGTGCATCATGGTTGGTAATTCCTTTGCTTGTCGCACTCTGCTCTTTCATGGGCGGCGTCTTTGGTCCTGAACTGGACGAAGTCAACGCAGCGACCACCGAAGACGACATCAAAGCTGGCCTCAGGGTCTTCTCCAAGGTCTATGAAGTAGTCGAAGACAACTTCGCCGAAAAGATATCGGCAGACCGCACCATCTACCAGGGCGCTATCCCCGGCATGCTGCGCACCCTCGACCCCCACTCCAATTTTTACGATCCCAAGATGTACGCCCAGATGCGCGAAGATCAGCGCGGCCGTTACTTCGGCGTCGGTATGACCATCTCCGCCCGCGACGGCCGCATCATTGTCCTAGCCCCCTTCCCGGCCTCACCCGCCTACAAAGCAGGCATCCGGCCCGGCGACATCATCGCCGAAGTCAACGACAAAAAGACTGATAACTTAACCACCGCCGACGTAGCCGATCTCCTCCGTGGCCCCCGTGGCACCCAGGCTCAGATCAAGCTCCAGCGCGCCGGTGTCGACAAACCTCTCGTCCTCAACGTCACCCGCGACGAGATCCCCCGCAAGAGCGTCAAGGACGCATTCTGGGTCAAGCCCGGCATCATGTATCTCGATGTCGAGAGCTTCAACGAAAACACCAGCGCCGAAGTAAACGAAAACTTCAAGCGCCTAGGCGAGAAAAACGTCAAAGGGCTTATCCTCGACCTCCGCGCCAACCCCGGCGGCCTTCTTAATGAAGGCGTTGCCGTAGCCGGCCGCTTCCTCCAGAAAGGCCAACTCGTCGTTTCCCACCGTGGCCGTGCCAACCCCGAGCGCAGCTACACAGAGCGCCGCGGCACCGGCCCCTTCGACTACCCGATCGTAGTCGTCGTCAACAAATACTCCGCTTCAGCCGCTGAAATTGTCGCTGGCGCACTTCAGGACCATGATCGCGCCTGGGTCATAGGCGAAGACACCTTCGGCAAGGGCCTCGTCCAGACCGTCTATCCGCTCAGCGAAAATAGCGGCCTCGCCCTCACCACTGCGAAATACTATACGCCCAGCGGTCGCCTGATCCAGCGCGACTACTCCAACATCAGCTTCTTCGATTACTACTATCGCAAAGACACCGAGCTGAAGAATCCGAAAGACGTCAAGATGACCGATTCCGGTCGCGCCGTCTACGGTGGTAACGGAATCGCCCCCGACGAAAAGTTCGTCCCCACGCCCTACAATAAGTTCCAGATCGAACTCCTCCGCCGCGCTGCTTTCTTCAGCTTCACGCCCCTTTACTTTGGCAACAAGGAAGCCAAGCTTCCCAAGGGCTGGTCACCGGATGCGAAGGTTCTCGACGAGTTCAAGACCTATCTCAAAAAAGCAAACGCCACCTTCACTGAAGAAGATTTCAAGGCGAACCTCGAATGGGTAAAGACCACTCTGCAGACCGAGTTCTTCAAGACTGCGTTTGATATAGATGAAGCCGCCCGCTATGAGGTAGAAGTCGATCCCGAAATCCTCAAGGCCATCGACGCCCTCCCCAAAGCACGCGAATTGGGCGACAAGGCCAAGAAGATGATCGTCCAGCGCATGGCGGAACCGGGCAAATAAGCCTTATCCTGTTAGTTTGACGAAACAACCTCAAATCACCGTGCTCGATGCGGGCGGTCAGTATTGTCACCTGATTGCCCGTCGAGTGCGAGAACTCGGCGTTTACGCCGAAGTGATGCCCAGCGAAACCCCGGCAGACAAGCTCGAAGACCGTCGCGGCATCATCATCTCAGGCGGCCCCGCCAGCGTCTACGAGCCCGGCAGCCCCACAGTCGATCCTGAAATCTTCTCGCTAGGCGTTCCGGTCTTAGGCATCTGCTATGGCCTCCAACTGATGGCCCACCTGATCCCTGGCGGCAAAGTCACCAAGGGCATCAAAGGTGAATACGGCCTCGCGAACCTGAAGGTAACCGAACATGACAAGTTGTTCGACAACTTCCAGGCCGTCTCTGAAGTCTGGATGAGCCATCGAGACCGTGTGGGCGAAGTGCCGGAAGACTTCATCGTCACTGCAACCACTGAAACCTGCCCGATAGCCGCAATGGCCAACGACTGGCGCAAGCTCTACGGCATCCAGTTTCACCCCGAGGTCGTCCACACCCAGGGCGGCAAGATCATCCTGGGCAACTTCTTATTTACCATCGCCGGCTGCGAGCAGGATTGGGAACCCACCCGCCAGATTGAGGAGCTGGAAGACGAAATCCGCAGCACCGCCAGGGGCCGCAACGTCTTCTTCTTCGCCTCCGGCGGAGTCGATTCGACAGTAGCCTTCTCGCTCTGCCTCAAAGCACTAGGGAAAGATAGAGTCCATGCCGCCTACGTCGACACGGGCTTGATGCGCGAAGGCGAAACTGAATTCGTAAGAGAAGTCTTCACCAAAATGGCCGGGGACTCCTTCGAAGTAGTAGACGCGAAGCAAGAATTTCTCTCAAAGCTTGCCGGAGTTGTCGAACCCGAAGCCAAGCGTAAGATCATTGGCGAAGAATTCGTAGCCACGCAAGAGCGGATCCTAGAGAGCGGTCGATTCCTCGACGGCAAATGGATCCTCGGTCAAGGCACCATTTATCCGGACACGATCGAAAGCGGAGGCACGGCCAAGGCAGAGGTAATCAAGACCCACCACAACCGTGTAGCCGGCATCCAGCGGCTGATCGAAGAAGGCAGGCTAATCGAGCCGCTAGCCCAGTTCTACAAAGACGAAGTCCGCCAAGTAGGACGCGCCATCGGCCTCCCCGACGACCTCCTGGACCGCCACCCCTTCCCAGGCCCAGGGCTGGCAATCCGCTGCCTCTCGACAGCAAAAGCCGAAGCCTCAAGAAAAGTAGATTCCGGCTACGTCCTGCCGGTGTTAAGCGTAGGAGTCCAGGGCGACTCCAGAACCTACCGCTCGACTCTCGCCCTGGAACAATACACCGAAGAAGCCTTCGCCACAGCTACAGAGCTAATCAACCAGCTAACAGACGTGAACCGGGTAGTAGCGCTAGTCCGAGGAGTAGCCCCCTTAAGCGACTTCACGAGCCACATCTCAGCAATAGACGAAACAAGACTCGCGCGCCTACGAGATTGCGACTCAATTGTAAGAAAGCTCTCCAACGACAGCGGCTTCGAAGAAAGAATCTGGCAATTTCCCGTAGTCCTGCTTCCCTGCGGAGTAGAAGGCAAACCCGACTCTGTAGTGTTGAGACCCATCGACAGCGTAGACGGCATGACAGCCAAGGCAGTCCCAATGCCCGCAGCGTTGTTGGAAGAGATGACAATCCTTCTAATGAAAGTCCCCGGCATAGCCGCCGTCTTCTTCGACCTGACTAACAAGCCCCCAGCAACTATTGAGTGGGAATGAACAGGCCAGCTTGATTAGGTTCAACCTTCGGCGGGGCCTGTACGGTCGAGACCGCCGCACCTTGCCGCGCTTTCCCTTCATTCTGGATCGAGTCTAATCTGCCTCAGTTTAAAGTGGGCCGCGACCGCCGTAGCCCACCCAACATTTACGCTAATCCCTATGGACAACTGTTCGCGAAAAACATCAAGCTCGCATTGTAAACAGCCACGCAAGTAACAGTCCCGCCACCAAAGAGGAGAAAAGGCGTTCCTTCCATTCTGCTGGCCGCGACCTGAATCGTAGTCCCGGCATCCACACTAACGCTAGTAGGGTAACCGCCCGTGTTGAGTTGCGAATTCTCCACGCGAATCGTCGCCGAAGTATTCGCTTGAATAGCCCAGCGCACGTTCACTCCCTTTGTCGACAAAATGCTGTTGCTCACCATATGCACGCCCTGTGATACATACAACGCCACCGTCCCTCCAGTTTGACCGCCATTGACGGCGACAGCCTGAACGGATTGCAGCGTAGCCGTCGACACTCCCTGCAGCGAAATGGCTTGCGCTGTGTTATTTGATGACTGAACGCCAGTTGCCAGTGCATACAAATTCACAAAGCGGGGTGATCCTGATCCGCTGTAGTCCACCGCACGGTTTGTGCTGTTGGCCCCGCTCGAATCCGCCGTGACGTTGGTCAGTACGACATTTCCGGCAACTTGAATCGCCCGATTGACGACCCCGTTTCCAAAAGCAATGGCCGTTACATTTGTCATCGATTCCGTAAGCGTATCGCCCTGTATGGCTGTGTTGCTGCTCCCGCCCGAGGCTCTCGCCACAACACCAAACAGTCTTCCATTTGTCCCGATCGCCGAGCCATTAGTGCTTTCTACCGTCACATGTCGTAGCTCACTTCCTGCGGGCATCGAAATGACGTAGATACCAGAACCTGTGATCCGCGTGACGCCAGTGCCCGAGCCTTCGACGTCTATCCCAGCCGCTGGCGCAATCACGGCGCTGCCCACATCATAATTTCCCGGTTCAATATGCACTAGATAAGGATTGTTCGTAGAAGCTGTGCTAATCCCCGTCACAGCGGCAATCAGTGCCGCCCCGTTCTGCGTAGGAGTTCCAACGGGCGAAACCAGCATCGTACGAGTGTATGTAACGCCAGGAACACCCTGCGGCCCCACTCCACCAGTTGCACCCGTGGCTCCTGTGGGGCCAATCGGCCCAATAGCCCCTGTCGCTCCCGCAGGCCCAATGGCACCGGTAGCTCCCACCGGCCCAGCCAGGCCCGTTAGCCCCTGCGGCCCCGCCGGACCAATCAAGATAATCTCTAACCTCGGCGCATGACTTGTCGTTGCGTTTTCCTTGCTGTCTAAGTCAATATTTGTTCCGCCTGTCGATGGCAAAAGTGCCAAGCCATTGTTCGTGAGTGTGCCGTTCAGCCAGTCCTTTGCCAATTGCGTCACATCCACCGAAATAAACGTTGTCCCGCTGGCCGCCACGCTCGTTACTTCAATAGCCCCAATCGTGGGCGCAAGCGTATTAGTGATCGCCCCTTCTGTCCACGGCGTCAACACTCGCGCAACGTTAAAGGCACTCCCCACCGCTGCCGTGTCCGAATAAACAATCAAATTTGCCTTCGCAACACTCGCCCCTAAAGTCCCGGCAGGTAGCGTCGACAAGTCGAAACGCAGAAAGCTTCGTCGGCTCCCAGTTCCGCCCACGGTCAGCGATGCGTTCGCTCCATAATTGGTATTCACTGAACTTGCGTTCACAAACGCATCGGCGGCCAACCTCGCCTCCGCCCCGAATCCAGCGACCGGTATCGTAAAAAATACTAGTGCCAAAACCCTCCGGCAAAATAAACTGCTCATTTTTCTTTTCTCTTTCTACAAGGAATGCCCAGACAAGCTATACAGCGCAGAATCAACTATGAAACGGACATCGATCCCGGAGAAATCTAAAAGATGAAGATGCG
>JBKJUN010000701.1:0-2787 GCA_046590555.1 Bryobacter sp.
GTGGCTCATATTGGCAAGAAACTCAGTCTTCAGCCGGCTCGTCTCCCGAGCCTCCTGCAAAAGTCGCTGGATTTCGCTGGTCCGGCTGGCAACCGCAGTCGCCAACCTCGCACGTTCTTCTATCAACTTCTTGTTGCGGTAGCGCCACAGAAGCGCGATCCCAAGCGCCACCGCAAGCCCCATGAGTGTGCGGCCGATCCAACTTTGCCAGAAGGGTACAGCCACTTCAACCGGCAGATCGATCAGCGTTTTACTCCAGGCTTGACCACCAAGCTTGATTCGCGCCTGAAGCTTTGTTGAGCCACCAGAAATTCCTGAGAAATTGACGATTCCAGAGCTTCGAGTTCCCCACGGTTCATCGGAATTCCCCAACCGGAACTGATACTGTATACGGTTGCCTAAACGAAAATTGAGCGGGCTAACCAGCAGCTCCAGGGAATTCGGGGGACTTGGAATACGAATAGGATCCTTAAGATCCACCGATTCGCCATTCACCTTGAGCGAGGCGATCTTCAACTCAGGAAAAGATTCCTTAAACTGATTTTGAAGTCGCGCGTGAGCCAATCCTCTGGTGGTCCCGATCCAGACACTGCCGTCCTCGTCAGCAAAAAACGCGTTCGAATTGCAGTCGTTCCAGATCAGGCCATCCTGATCGGTGAACTTACGGACTTGTTTGCCGTTCGACACAAAGACACCCTGATCGGTCCCTGTCCACTCTAACCCGCCCTTGTCCAAGCCCTTGAAATAACTCATGAATCCATTGGCATCATTCTCATTCAGTTGATGAGAAAAGATCGGCGAACCCTCTTCCCACTGAATGCGGGTCGCCCCGACGCTTTCCAGATAGCCAACGGCAATCACGTCCTTTTGTGTCTCACGGGCGAACCACGTGGTTTTGGTTTGAAGCCCAGACTTCGTATCTAAACGCCGCCATGCGCCTTGATCGAGCACCAACAATCCAGCATTACCAGCCGCCCACACACGGCCTCTTGAATCCTGCGTCACCGTGTAAATCGTCTCAGGCTCTTCACTGCGATTTACTTCAGCCGCCGTCCAATCGAGAGGTATGACGCTTCGCGCCTGATACAAGCCTCGATTGGTGCCCAACCAAAGTCGCGATTCGCGATCGAGAAACACGTTGAACAACTGATGAACGCCCAACTGCTTTGGAAAACCAAGAACGACATAGGCCTTTGAAAGAGTGTCGACGCGGACCAGGCCCCGGGTTTGTGAAGAGGCCCAGAATAAGTTTGGACCCTCCGCCGTCATGGACATGATGCGGCCAATCGACTTGCCAGGTTCACCACCAAGCGAGCGCCAGCGACGGGAAGCTTCATCAAAATAGTTGATGCCATTATCGGTTCCGGCCCAGAGGGTGTGGCGGCTGTCACGCATCAGGGTCCATACGGTACTGCTGTTTAAGCCTTCCTGTTGCGTCCAGCCTTCCCATTCTTCGTAGCCCAGCCAACGCATCAGGCCAAGGCCGAGGAATCCCATCCACAAGTTGTCTTCGTGATCTCCCAGAATTGCGATGATGGGCTCGGCAGCCAGCCCATTTGCTGTGCCAACATTTCGCCAGGATTGAAGCTTGGGATCGTGGATCCATAACCCGTCGCGTGAGGGTAGAAAGATCTTCCCGTTGGGGCCGAGAAACAGCAAGGAAAGATCGAAAGCGAGTGGAGTCTTGGGTGCTGGCTCAAAATACCTGCCTCCCTTGGCCATGCGCAACAGACTGTTGTTCGATCGAAGCCAAACAGTTCCTGATTTATCGCGCAGGATTCCGTCCCAAGACTCTTTCGGTAAATTCCAGTCTTCCTGGTGAAACTCGAGCAGGCCTTGCGGCGACAACACGCAAAGGCCCTTGCCACAACCAAACCATGCGCTCTGCCGGTCATCAATTGAAATTTGAAGGATTGTTTTGGCCTTGAGCGCGGACTCGAGAAAGACCAGAGTGAAAAGATAAGTAAAGTCTTTGCCGGTCTTGCGGCCAATTACAATTCCAGCAGGAGAGGATACAAAGATATCCCCGTGAGAATTGACGGCCATGCCCATGCCAGATGCATCTGCAGCATTGGCATAGGTGTGTTCAGCCAGAAAGCGGCCCTTGTGCAATCGGGCAATCCCCAAGTGAGTATTCACCCAAATGGTGCCGTCGGGGGCCTGCACAATTCCAATTACATATGAACCAGGCAAGCCCTCGCTGATGCCGTAACGCCTAAACTGGGCACCGTCGTAACGGAAAAGACCATTTTGCGTCCCCACCCACAGGTAGTGATCACGATCCTGCAAGAGGGCCGTAGTCGCCAGGTTGCCCAAACCGTTTTCTTGACGGAATTCCTGGAATTTATATCTTTGCCCGCATATCGGCGATGGAGCGCAAAATACTAATACTATTAGCCAGATCGGCAGGTATAGCCGCATGAATAAACTTTATCTACTGTATCTGATCGGCCACAAAATGGAATGCTTGAACTATTCCGCAGGAACAGGGGCAGCAATCAAAATCGGCATTGTGGGCGTGGTAGATCCTGCTTCCGGCTCCAGAGTCACTGCGATGGCTGCAATCGAAGCAGGGTCCACCGCGCCTGGCTGGAAGTGAATTCCCTGTCCGTTTTCGCTCCTGAAGAGGCCAGCAGGGATCGGCGCACCACCGCCCTTGGGCACAAACCACATTTCAAAGATTTTGCCTTGTGGCATAGCCGGCAAGTTTCCCGCAAATAATAGGACACCGCGTTCACGATTGATAAAGACCTGGCCACGAGGAGGTATAGGTTGTCCGTCTCCGAA
>JBKJUN010000724.1:0-4592 GCA_046590555.1 Bryobacter sp.
GGAATCTTAATTTTCATAGAATTTAGTCACGGATTATAATGCGCACACTATTAGCCTTGACGATTTGTCTGGAATTGGTCGCCTCGACCGTTGCCCCTCTTGGCAAATATACGGCAGTCGAGCGCCGACATTGGGCCTTTCAACCACGCTCCAATCCTACACTCCCTAAATTCGAATCCCCGGCCGACAAGAGATTTGTCCGAAATCCCATTGATGCATTTGTACTGGCCCGCCTGCACAAAGCAGAACTTGTTCCCTCATCTCCTGCTTCAAAAGAAGTGCTTGCACGCCGTGTCTATTTTGACCTCACTGGATTGCCGCCAACACCGCAACAGGTGCAAGCCTATGTGAACGACAAGCGACCCGATGCCTGGTCGCGCTTGATCCAACAATTGCTCGACAGTCCACACTACGGCGAGCACTGGGGGCAGCACTGGCTGGACGTCGTGCGCTTTGCCGAGACCGATGGCTTTGAGTACGATACGCATCGGACTGAAGCCTACCGGTATCGCGACTATGTCATTCGTGCCTTTCAGAACGACAAGCCCTACGATCGCTTCCTGACCGAACAGTTGGCGGGTGACGAGATCGCGCCTCAAGAACAGGAATCGGTAATTGCCGCCGGATTCAATCGACTCGGGCCTTTGCGCAAGAATGCTGGCAATCAGGAAGTCGCCTCATCACGCAACGAAGTTTTGACCGAGATGACCAATGCCGTTGGTGCCGCACTGCTTGGTGTCACGCTCGGCTGCGCACGCTGCCACGATCATAAATTTGATCCGATCCGTCAGAGCGATTATTACCGGATGCAGGCTTACTTTGCTTCCACCCTTGAGAATGACTTCCCGCTCACCAGTCGAGAAGATCGCACAACATGGGAAGCAACGATTAAACCAATCGACGCGAAGATCAAGAAAATGCAAAGCGAGATGGCCAAGGCGGAACCGGTCACTCAAGAGGCAATCGGCAAGCAGATTGCAGAACTGGAAAGCGCCAAACCTCCTCCGCCGCCCACGCTTTATAGCGTCAAGAACGACATGGCCAAGGCATCGCCGATGCATTTGCTGGCTCGGGGTGATTATGCGGCCAAAGGTGACAGCGTCGGCATGCGCCCCATGGGTATCATGCTGCCTGAGGGCACCCCTGAGGACAAAGACCTGCAGCAACCTCGCGCCCGTTTGGCCGGATGGGTGACGTCAAAAGAGAATCCGCTGACGGCTCGAGTAATGGTGAACCGGATCTGGCAATATCATTTTGGCCAGGCAATCGTTGTCACCCCAAATGATTTTGGCCGCATGGGTGGCCGCCCTTCTCATCCAGAGCTGCTCGACTTCCTGGCTAACGAGTTTGTACAAAGCGGCTATAGCGTCAAGCACATCCACAAGCTCATCCTGAGCTCAAGCACCTGGATGCAGGCCAGCGACACCAAGAACGTCAAGGCCGCAACCGACGACCCGGAGAACAAGCTTCTCTGGAAGTTCAGCCGTCGCCGCCTCAGTGCTGAAGAATTGCGCGATTCGATGCTGATGGTTTCCGGCAATCTGAACCTAAAGCAGAGCGGACCTTCGGTGATCGTTCCGATCGAAAAGGAACTGCTCTCGGCTCTATACAATCCGACACAATGGAAGGTCACTCCGGATATCAGCGAACACAAACGCCGCAGCATCTATCTGCTGGTCAAACGCAATTTGCATCTACCAATGATGGAAGTATTTGATGCCCCTGACGGACTAGTCAGTTGCGCGCGAAGGGAATCATCAACTCATGCACCGCAAGCCCTGGAGCTACTAAATGGCACCTTTAGTAATGAACAGGCCGAAGCACTCGCAACAAAACTGGCAAAGAGCTCTGGAGGCAAGCCGGAGAAAATGGTCGATCAGGCCTACCAACTGGTAGCAGGCCGCTTGCCCAGTATCAAAGAGCGACAGGTGGCAATCGAATTTGCCCGCACTGCCACTCCGCATGAATTTGCACTGGCCATGCTGAATCTAAACGCCTTCATCTACGTCAACTAGGAGCACATATGAGCGAACACATCCGTTACACCCGCAATCGCCGCGAATTTCTGGGCGATGCCTTCTGCGGTTTCGGAGCACTCGCCTATGGCGCGCTCGAAGCTCAGGCAGCCACAAATCCACTTGCGCCCAAACTTCCGCACCACGCAGCCAAAGCCAAAAGTGTCATCTTTCTCTTTATGGCCGGCGGCCCGAGCCACATGGAAACCTTCGACCCAAAGCCGCTGCTCAACCAACTTCATGGCCAGAAGCGCCCAGCCGAATTCGGGGAAGTGAAATACCAGTTCGTTACCTCTGAAGCAAAGCTTCTCGGCACCAAACGCAGCTTCAAGAAATACGGCAAGAGCGGCATCGAGGTTTCCGATCTGCTCCCCCACACGGCGGAGTGTGTCGATGACATGGCCATCGTTCGATCCTGCCACGGCGACATGGTTGTTCACTCTGCGGCCCAGTATCAATTGATGACCGGACGTATCATTCCAGGCTTCCCTTCGATGGGTTCATGGACGGTCTATGGCCTTGGGACCGAGAGCAATAGCTTGCCTGCGTACTGCGTGCTGCCCGATCCGCACGGTGCACTCGAAGCTGGCCAGCCCATGTACCTCAACGGATTCCTTCCGGCCGTGTATCAACCAACCACTATGCGGCCTGGCAACAAGCCCGTGCTCAATCTTGGCCTGCCGCAAGGCGTGCAGATTGAAGAACGAACCAAGACCATCAAGTACCTCAAAGCCATGAATCAGGCCGCCTTTGCCGGCGAAGATAACGAGCTTGAGGCCCGCATTGCTGCCTATGACCTTGCTTTCAAAATGCAGATGGAAGCACCTGAAGTCTTCGACATCTCAAAGGAAGACGAGAAGACCAAAGAGATGTACGGCATCGGCAAAGATCCCACCGACGATTACGGCCGGCGCTGTCTTCTCGCCCGGCGCCTGGTAGAGAAAGGTGTCCGTTTCGTTTGTGTCACCTCTGGCGGTGGCCCTGGCAATCTGCAGTGGGATGCCCACGACGACATCGAAGAGAACCATCTGCGTATGGCCAAACAAACCGATCAACCGGTTGCGGCATTGCTGAAGGACTTGAAGCGCCGCGGCTTGCTCGATCAAACTCTCGTGCTGTGGGGTGGTGAGTTCGGACGCAGCCCTGAGTCGCAAGGCAACAAGGGTCGCGACCACCACAATCTCGGCTTCAGCATGTGGATGGCCGGTGGCGGCATCAAGGGTGGAACCATAGTTGGTGCCACTGATGCCATTGGCCTCAAGGCGATCGAAAAGCCCTATCACTTCCGCGATATTCACACCACAGTGCTCAATCAGATGGGCCTGAATCAGCATGCTTTAAGCTACATGCACCTCGGTCGAAAAGAAAGACTAACCGAAATTGAAGGAATGGTGATAAAAGAGATCGTTTGATCTCATGATTACCAACGACACACTCACCCCCTCCCAGCGAAGCCTTCTCTTCAATGGAAGCTGCATGGCCTTGATCGCCACCGCACTTTGTTTTGCCATCAGAAGCGACGTCTTCGACGCCCAGGCTCTAGAGTTCGCGCTCTCCAAAGAGCAGATCGGATGGACCGCGTCTACAGCCTTCTGGGGCTTCACGGTAGCAATGTTATTTGGTGGCCCGCTCTGTGACCGCATCGGCATGAAGCCACTGCTTGGGGCAGCTTTTGTGATGCACCTCACGGGCGTATTGGTGACAGTAGTGGCACAAGGCTTTTGGAGCCTCTACGCGGCCACCCTCGCCATCGGCATAGCCAACGGTCTCGTCGAAGCAGCAATCAACCCACTAGCCGCAACGCTTTATCCAGAACGCAAAGTACAAAAGCTGAATCTGCTGCACCTCTGGTTCCCAGGCGGCATTGTAATCGGCGGCTTGATCGCCTGGATGCTGACCGGTCTCGACATTGGCTGGCGCATCAAATCAGCAACGATTCTGATCCCAACATTAATCTATGCCTGGATGATGTTCCGGCTTCCCTTCCCCCGCACTGAGGCCGTGGCACAAGGTCTCGCACTCAAAGACATTTATGCCGAAGCCCTGCGTCCGATGTTCTGGCTCTTCTTTGGCTGCATGATTTTGACAGCAGCCTCAGAGCTTGCCCCCAATCAGTGGATGCCCTCGATTCTGTCCAAGACCACCGAACTACCAGGGATCGCACTACTGGTCTGGATCAGCGGAATCATGGCGCTCGGCCGTGCCTCAAGTGATTGGGTCTTTGCCCGAATCTCTTCGGTACCGCTGATGATGGTCAGCACCCTTCTGGCCAGCATCGGCCTCTACACGCTCAGCAGTGTAAGCGGGTCGGCAGCAACACTGGCCGCATCGGCGCTCTTCGCCGTTGGCGTCACCTTCTTGTGGCCCACGATGCTTGGGATCACAGCAGAGCGATTCCCTCGTGGAGGCGGCTTCCTGTTAGCGCTGATGGGCGGCGTTGGTATGTTGAGCAGTAGCTTTACGGTACCGATGATTGGTCGAGTTTATGACCAGTCTGGCCCTGCGGCAGCATTGCGCACCGTCACTGTCCTGCCACTGGTAGTTTGTGTGATTTTCGCATTCTTATGGTTCTCAGAA
>JBKJUN010000790.1:0-3983 GCA_046590555.1 Bryobacter sp.
GTCACCGCAACCGTCTGCGGATCGGTCCTCTCCTCGTTCGGTGTCCCACAATTCTTCGCCACCCGAACCTCAGCGCTAGCCCCAGTCATAGCAGGCACAATCACATTCAACTGCGTCGGATAGGCATCGAGCATAGACGCAGGTGTCGTCCCAAAGTAAACACAAATGCCTTCCAGTACAGTCGGTAGTCGCCCATCCCTCAACGTCGCGCGTCTACCCACTCCGACCGGAACAAAGTCAGCCCCATACAGAGAAAGGATCGCCCCAGGCGCAGCGCTCTTCACACTCGGCACACTCCCACCAACGCCAGCAATGCCACCAGTCGTCAACTTCGGATCATCACCACGCGCAGTCGCCGCAAACACAGCCGGACTCGCCCCCACCGCAGTCGCCGTCACACGAATCACACCAGAACGCGCACCCAGCGTCAAGCGCGCATAAGCCACCCCAAACGGATCTGTCAGAGCCGAAGCAGGCTCAACCGTAGCCGCACCGTCACTCACCGAAAACTGCACCAGCACATTCGGCACAGGCACCCCGGAAGCGGTTCTCACTCTCGCTCCCAGCCTCTCAGGCAAAACAGCCCGAGTAGCCCCACTCTGCTGATTCCCAATAAAAGCATCGAGCAGCGGCAAAGAGATAGGGCTCAATTCCTGCGGTGTCAAAAACAAACAAGTCGTATTCGCCGCAGCCGAAAAATGACTCAACGGTCGCTTCGCAAACCCTGTCAATCCAACCCGGGACTTCAACCGGTTCGATAAAGCGGTGTTCGGAAACCGCGCCAGATAAATCTCGATCCAGGCAGCAGGCGAACTCGAAGCGCCAGAAAGATCGAGCGACCTGCGGTCCAAAGGAACATTACCCAACTCACACTCAGCCGCAGGATTGATGTATCGGGCAATAAGCGCACTATTGTCATAAGCATCCAGCAGAAATTCGATCGCAGTATCAAGAGACCGCCCATTCACTTTCAGTGAATAGAGATCATAACCCTGCGCCGCAGCAGACTCTGCAATCGTCACCAGGCTAGACACCGCACGGTTGCTGTAGTTCAGCGCGCACGCACCGCGCTGTACCTCAAGCGGCATCGATCCATCAGCACGCATCTGCTGTAATCCAATGAAGTACCGCTCCACTGACAAAGCAAAACCCGCATCGTCGCGGCGTTGAATCGAATCCATCATTAAGATCGAAGCCGCCTCCAACCCACGATAGTCCGGTAAAGCAATCGAGCCTGCCACAGTGCCATAAAATCCCCTGAGCCAATTGGTGATGACCATTCTGTCGGCAGTAACTAACGACTCCCGCTCAAGAGTAGGCCACAACAAGGTCAGAGGCTTCAGCACGATCATCAGATTCGCTAGTGTCGTGTTGGCGAGTGCCCCGCTCTTCGCCCAGTTGGCCAGATTACCGCCTATGATTCGAGCTGGTGTAGCAGCGCCAGTCGCCAGATACTCAGCCCCGTTCCTCGAAAGCACCTCACCAAAACCTTCAAGAGCATCCTGTGCGGCACAAGCCTGAAATGGCCCCTTCACGCAACTCGCATCCACCACCGGAGCAATCGTTGGGCTCGCATAATTGAGTACCGCCCACGAAATCGCCGCAGCTAAACCACGCACTTCCTCGGCACTAAACAAAGACCGGCCAAACGGCGTCGGGTCCACTGCCTTAATATCCGCACGCTCATTCAGTAATCCCGGTAAACCAACCGCAATCGCCCAATAGATTCGCAACACCTGCGTATTCAAAGGCAACTCGGTGGGGAAGCTCACCCGCCCAGTAACGCTATCCACGGCAAGCACATGAGTCGACGTGTATTCCGGAATCGTCACCCCATTCGGCTGATAACTCGGGTTCATGGTAAACAACAGTTGCGTAGTGCCACGGCTTCGCGAAATCCGAAAGACAAACTGGGGAATCGAAAACCCATCCGACATCACCAGATCCCGCACCGTTGTCTGAGCGAAAACTTCCTGATTCAGTTGACCACCAACCAACGATTCAATCTCATTCACCTGCGAACTCACTGTACTGAATCGAATAGTCGGTGCCGACAAAATCGCCGCAGCATTCGGATTTACGGTGCAGATCAGATTCCGGTTCCCCAAAGGAATCTGCCCCAAATGCGCCCGCCGCACATCAAGGTTTACCAGCGGCGCGGCCGGATTGGTGACACGATAGTCTTCGAATCGCAAGTTCCCAATCCGCGAAGTCTCGATCGTGGTGCAAGTGCTGGCATTGCCATCCGCGCCGCAAACCGTCGCCGTGCGTTGAGCAAGCATTGGCATCACAAACAAGAACAAGAGTAGGGAACGCATGATGATGACTATGATGAATATACCGAAAGGACTGTTTCCAGAATGAAAAAAATGATTCTCCTCGCTGCCGGCATTTGCGGCGTCTTTGGCTTGGTCTACGTCAGTGGCGCCGGTGCCGCATCAAAGAACCACGTATTCGAGCTCCGCACCTACACCACCCCCGATGGCAAGCTCGACGACCTCAACGCCCGCTTCCGCGATCACACCCTCAAGATCTTCGAAAAGCACGGCATGAAGAATGTCGTCTACGGCGTCCCCGCTGAAGGCCCCACCTCCAAGAACACCCTCATCTACCTCCTGCAGCACGACAGCCGCGATGCCGCCAAGGCCAGTTGGGACAAGTTCCGCACAGATCCCGATTGGGCCAAAGCCCGCACCGCCAGCGAAGTTAACGGCAAGCTCACCACCAAAGTTGAAAGCGTCTTCCTCGAACCCACCGATTACAGCCCTATGAAGTAAGCACTCTCTGCGCCAGTGCGACGCCGCCTTCCTGCTCCGGCCGGATCGCGGCGTCCCCAATCGCAACAGGAATAGAATAGAAGCATGCGAAATGTCTTGCTGCCCCTGATCGCGATCAGCCTGGGCTATTGTGCCGATTTCGCCACTGACGTACAACCAGTGCTCGCCAAGCGCTGTGTCATGTGCCACGGTGGTGCCCAACAACTCGCCGGTGTCCGTCTCGACAACAGCACCGACGCCATGAAGGGCGGCTACTCCGGCCCCATCATCGCCGCAGGCAAAGCCGATGCGTCCAAAATTATCGAACGCGTCACTTCAAAAAAAGACGGCTTCCGGATGCCCCCCATGGGCCCACCGTTGAGCGAAGCTGAAGTCGCCGGCCTCAAGTCCTGGATCAACGAAGGTGCCACCTGGCCCACCGGCCTAACCATCGGCAAGGCTGCCACTCGCAAGAGCACTCACTGGGCCTTCCAACCCCTCTGGCAAGGCGCTCTGCCTCAGGTTAAGAACACAAGCTGGCCCAGGAATCCAATCGACAACTTCACGCTAGCCAAGCTTGAATCTCAAAACATCGCACCCTCCCCCGAAGCAACCAAGCTCACACTCCTGCGACGCGTAGCTCTCGACCTCACCGGCCTTCCGCCCACTCAAGAGCTCACCCGCACCTATCTCGACGACACACGTCCAGACGCCTATGATCGCGTTGTCGATCAACTCCTCAAAGCCCCACAATACGGCGAGCGCTGGGCTCGCCAATGGCTCGATCTTGCCCGCTACGCCGACACCGACGGCTTTGAAAAAGACCTCGCCCGCCCCTACGCATGGCGCTGGCGCAACTACGTCATCGACAGCCTCAACGCGGACAAACCCTTCAACCAATTCACCATCGAGCAGCTTGCAGGAGACCTCCTTCCCAATCCAACCCTCGATCAAAAACTAGCCACCGGCTTCCACCGCAATACCCTCATCAATCGTGAAGCCGGAGTCACTCGCGCCGAAGATCGCTTCGATACTTTGGTCAATCGAGTGAACACCACATCCACCACCTGGATGGGCCTGACAATGGGCTGCTCCCAGTGCCACGACCACAAGTACGACCCCATCTCGCAAAAAGAATATTACGCATCGATGGCCGTCTTCTCGAAGTCTTACGACACCGAGATCGACGCCCCCATGCCTGGCGAATTGGGCCCCTGGCTAGCCAGC
>JBKJUN010001046.1:0-3584 GCA_046590555.1 Bryobacter sp.
GTCTGGAATGAAACTTGAGCAGCGGTCATGGTTGAAATCTCCGAACGGGGTTGGGTTTTATCTACCCGGCTGGAGAAAGTCGCTGCCACTTCAATTTCACTCTCAACTTGTTGGTTCTGTATGCCGATCATTTCTTTAGTTGGGGGCTTGCGCATCGCTTTGATCCTTTTGCCGGTTCGCCGCGAATTTGCATCAGCGGCGACGACATATTGAATGCAAGGCGCGTGCCGTTCTGTATCGGAAACTTTAGCCCTAATTTGGCGCAAAGTTGAAGCCATCGTAATTGCCTCTCAATAGCCCTAAACTATTGTTTTACAAAGGCTTAAGGGTTTCCCTTAGTCCTTGCTCTACAAAACCAACGGTCAGAGAAGTTTTCCACAGCCCCAAAGCGGGAACCAAAGCGGGTTGAATGTTTCATATCGGGAATTTACGTTCCAACTTGAAACTGCTTTTTCAAAAAGGCACTTTAGTACCGTAGTTCAACACCTGACATACAGCATTATCGAACATTCTTCAGGGTTCTAAGTAACTGAAAACAAAAGAATTTTGCCTTAGATGAACTAAGTGGTTGTGCTTAGTTTTTTGACCAGCCAAACACCCGAGAAGATCACAACCATCGCCCCTAGCTCCTTGAAACCGAAATCTTCCCGATAGAACAACCAGCCCAGGGTAACGGCGACGACGGGGTTTATATACATATAGATAGAGACGACGGCGAGCGGCAAGTGTTGTAGCGCATAGAGGTAGGCGCTATAAGCAACGATCGATCCGAAGAGCGCAAGGTATACGACTGCGCCCAGAACTCTTGGGCTAAGTTGGACGTTCCAATCTCCTTGTACTAAACAGAGTAGGCCCACCGCAACCCCGACACTGGCCTGCTGAATTGCGCCCACCAGGATCGGATTGGTTTTGTCGTGGCGGCGTTTCTGCAGGATAGAGCCGAGCGACCACGAAACACAACTCACCTGCAGGATCAGAAATCCTCGAACGGTCTCCCCATTGAAGCCAGAACTCAGCGCCTCTGGCCCCACCAGCCAGACGGCACCAGCAAAACCGATCGCCATCCCGATGAAGGCCTTCGGGTTGATTTTGTCTCCGCCGGGGATCAGCATCTCGGCGCCGATCATCCAGAAGGGATTGATCGTAATAAAAAGTGCAGCGAGGCCACTGGGGATATGCGTCTCGGCCAGCGTCAGGGCATAATTGCCAACACCCAGGGTAAGCAGACCAGTGCCAATCGGCCCATAGAGTTCAGCACCTTTCGGCATTGGCCATTTTCGCCAGAATGCAAAAGCGAGGATCAGCGCCCCTGAGAGCAGAAATCGGCTGGCAACCAGCAGCAGAGGTGGGATGCCTTCGAGCGCAATCCGGATGCCAAGGTAAGTGGTGCCCCAGAAGAAGCAAACAGCAGCCAGGCTCCACCAGGCGGCCGATGATGGTTCAGTACGAGACAAGCCCTCAGGGTAGCAAGTACAATCGAGACTTGATCATTACCGTCACGCTCAATCCCGCAGTGGATCAAAACATTTCGGCCGATCAATTGGTTTTCGAAGACCGCGCCTACATTCTCGATAGCTTCGAGAGTGCGGGTGGCCGGGGCATCAATGCCTCGCGGGTGATTCAATCATTTGGTGGCAAGACGCTGGCTGTCGCTTTCTCTGGTGGCGACAGTGGTGCGCATTTTGAAAAGCTAATGCGAAGCTATGGCTTCCCCAGCGAATTCGTACCAATGAAAAACGCCATCCGCCACAACCTGTCGATTACCGACAAGCAGGGGCTAAGCGTAAAGCTGAATGAACGCGGCCCCCAGTTGGCTGCCTCTGAAGTCGCAGCCATCGAGCAGGCCATCGTGAAGCATCTGCCTAAGGCGAAGTGGTTGATGCTTTGTGGAAGTGTTCCACCAGGTGTGCCCAATGATTTCTATTCACGACTGATCGCGGTCGCCAAGGAGCATGGCGTCAGCACACTGCTCGATACCGATAGCGACCCTCTGACTCTCAGCATCGAAGCAGGGCCAACCGTGGTGACGCCGAATCAGCCAGAAGCGGAGCGGCTGCTCGGCCGGGCGCTTCTGACGCGAAGTCATTTTGTCGATGCAGCCCAAAGGATTCGCGATATGGGCGCAGAAAACGTGGTCTTGTCGCTTGGTGCGCGAGGCGCAGTTGGTTGCACTGAGGATCGTGTGTATGAGGTAATCCCCCCGCGTGTAGATGCGGTTTGCCCGATTGGTGCGGGCGACGCGATGGCCGCAGCTTTCACCTGGGCAAGGATGAAGGGCAAGGCCTTTTACGACTCGCTGCGCTGGGGAGTAGCGGCAGGTACCGCGTCTGCGATGCTACCTGGGATCAGCTTCGCCAATCTTGAGCAGACTAAAGCGATGTACAAGCGTGTGGAAGTAAAGCCGATCGACTAGGAGAGCGGAACTTGGAGGATTAGCTTCTGTTGATGCAAATTCGCACTTAAATGCGAGGCAGCCACATCCTATCGTCATTCCGAAGATTCCAACTCCCATGGCGATGGTCAGAACAAAGAGCCCCGCATCCACTACAAACCTCGCTGTAGCGCCAGGTCGCTGCTGCGCATGGCCCAGCGCCGGTGAATCTCGAGCTTGCGAGCCATCGCATAACGCAGAGCCATGAAGCCACACAGTAGAATCGCAAATCTGCTGAAGCGGCGGTTTAGAGCCCCAGGGCCTTCTTGCCGGCCGCCATCACTTCAAGAATCTTCTCGACGTCGTAGACGGCACCTCCCCAGGTGCCACCGCTGACATCCTGCAGTGCAGCCCAGAGGCGAGTGTCGTTGGGCAATTGTGGGTCAGGGTGTAGATCGTCCGGGGTCTCGCGGGTAGCCAGCAGTTGATCGCCACCTTCCACCCCGCCATCTTCGGTAATCAGATTGACGCTGCCAGTGAGGTCGTTGCGGTTCACGTGGATTTCGATCCAGTCTCCATCTCGCACCTTGCCGATTGGCCCGCCAGACAAGGCCTCTGGCGTCACGTGGCCGATACAGGCTCCAGTAGAAACACCACTAAAGCGTGCATCGGTAATCACAGCGACATGCTTGCCGAAATCTAGGAATTTGAGGGCACTGGTGAGCTGATAGGTCTCTTCCATGCCGCTACCCAAAGGCCCGCGGCAGTTCAGCACGAGAATATCCCCAGCATGAATTCCCGCTTCACCTTTTGACTTGATCGCGCGGATCGCATCCGGTTCCGAATGGAATACTCGAGCCCTGCCCCGCTTTCGATAGATGTTGTCGGCATCGACAACGCTCGGGTCAATCGAAGTACTCTTGATCACCGCGCCGCCAGGCGCGAGGTTGCCGTGGGGGAAACAAACAGTGGCCGTGAGGCCTCGCGAACGGGCTGAGTCGGGCGACATGATGACGTCATCCGGATCGATTCCGTCTCGCTCCTTCAAAAGTTTGCGCAGGTGGTGGCGGCGTTCGCTCTGTTCCCACCAGTCGAGCGATTCACCCATCGTATGGCCGGTAACGGTGAGCGCACTCAGATCAAGCAGGCCTTGCGCACGAAGATGGAGCATCACTTCAGGCACACCCCCGGCTAGGAAGACTTGCACCGTCGG
>JBKJUN010000055.1:0-3162 GCA_046590555.1 Bryobacter sp.
ATGTTTTGGAGGTCTTTTCTCCCAATTCCCGCCTCAAATGGCCCTCAGTCTTTCCCAATCCATTTCGGCAACATACTTGTAGTCGCTTAGAATCTGCCACTTAGCTCAAAACCCGAAACGCGCCAACAATCCAGAAGTTTGCAAAAATCACGCGAGGGACGCATCCACCCGCACCAACCCAAAATCACCCTGACACCACCACGATCTAAGCCGTGCGTAGCCGCTTCAGAGGCAAGAAGCGAATCTCCACTCGGCGATTCTGCCCATCCGCAATACGTCAAGCAGCCCGTGGATGTCAGAAGATCACCGGCACCATCTCATCAGATGAACCTACCAGATAGACTGCACTGAAGATGTTTGAATTCGCCGGTCTTTGCTGATCACAGGGACACCCAATTAAGGCGCGGTGGCAGCCACAACCCGATCCGGCAAGTCGGGAACTTCCTCGCGGGAGACTCGATGCATGACATTCACCACTTCTTTAGTAAAAAGAGCTTCCTTAAAAACATGATTTTCGTTCTCAAGGGCCGCTTCCAGGTCTTCAGAATGCCGTCAGCCTGAAGCGTCCCGGCGCCATCCGTCCATTTTCCTCAATGTTTTGGCTGTCTTTTCTCCCAATTCCCGCCTCAGTTGGCCGTCAGCCTTGCCTGATCCAAATTGGCACCATGCCTAAAGTCGCTTAGAATCTGTCACATAACCCAAAACCCAAAACGTTCAAACATTCCAAAATTTTGCAGAAATCGCGGGAGGGACGGGTGCACCCGTACCAACCTCAAAATCACTCTGAGACCGCCAACCCCTAAGCGGTGCGACTTCTCCTAACAGGTGAGAAACGAATCACCACAGCGAATGTACACTGCGAAATTACGCAGTGGATTGTCACAGCGAATTTCCACTCGGCTTCCAACGCATCCTCAATGCGCTTGAGCAGCATCAGCGAATGCCGCTCGCAATCAGCATCTTCCAGCCGGCAACCCGCCTAAGCCTAGCTCCCCGCCCACCGAGCTAATTCCCGCTTTGGCAAGTCCCCACAGCTCAATCGCGCCTTCGTCCCATACTCGAAAATCGTTCCCGTAATCCCGGCATTCAGCGCAACCCCAAAAGCCAAGAGCGCCATCCTGTAATGTGGAAAGATTTGGAAAGATAAGGAGACGCAGCCAATGACCCTTTTGATCGATCTACAACCCGACATCGAGCGCGGCCTGATGGCGCGAGCGCAAGCCAGGGGCGTGTCGCTTTCCGACTATGCGCACGAGATTCTGTCTCGAGAGGCCGCGCCTCAAGTAACACCCGCTCACTTCGAAGACAGCGCCATGCAGGCCACAAATCTTTATGATCTCTTTGCTCCCTTGCGCGGCTTGCTTACGGACGAAGAAGTCGATTTGTATTTCAACAGAACTCCCTCCGCTAGTCGCCCAGTAGACTTCGAATGAACGGTTTTCTGGTAGATTGTGGACCATTCCGCGCCGCCCACGATGTTCTCAGCGCACTGGCCCTCGCCCTTTAGCAGCATGTCGGCCTTGCAGACAGCGTAGATTTCAGGGTTGACCTCTTGGCCGAAAAGGAGGCATTCAATCTATTGACCACGTTGAGCGCCGATGGCACGGAGAGTATCTTCACCCACGGTGAGCATGCCCCCGGTACCGCAGGCGCAATCGTAAAGAAGGTAGGTGCCGGATTTGACTTCAGATTGGATGGGAAGAAATACGAGGTTTGCCATCAGGCGCACGGCGTCGCGAGGAGTCCAATATTGGCCGGATTGCGCATTGTTGTCTTCGTTGAACTTGCGGACGAGCTCTTCAAATATTGTGCCCATCGAATGGTTATCCAGTGCCATTGGTGAGAGGTCGATCTGGGAATCGAGGAACTTGTTGATGAGCTTGCCAATGGCGTCTGCTTTGGAGAGCGTAGAGAGCTGATTGCGGAACTTGAAGTTTTCGAGGATGTCTTGCACATTGGGTGAGAAGCCGTCCAAATAGTCTTCAAAATCGGCCAGCAATTGTTGCCGGTTGCCTCGGGATTGCAAATCGCGGAGGGTGAATTTGGAAGTGTTGTAGAAGGCTTGTCCAGCAGCGGTGCAAAGTGCCGCATTCTGCTCGGTGATGTGAGCTTCGTCGAGCATCTTCTTGGTTTCCAGGACCGGTTGTTTGGTGGGTTCCAGCACCGCGTCCATGCGTCGGATGACGCACATGGGAAGAATCACGTCAGGATACTTGCCGGCCTGAAACAGATCCCTTAGGACATCGTCTGCGATAGCCCAAATGAAGGAGACGATCTTATTGTGCGTTGCTTGGTCCATTATGAAGTTTTATGCGCCTCTATGAGAATTTATCAATATTAGCGCCAAGTCTGAGAAGTTACGGGATCACTAATGGAATAAATTCCAGAAGTTAAGGTCTTGAAGCCAAACTTTTAGCCAAGAAATTTGCGGACAGCTTTCCATGAGGCGGTGGAGTGCTTCTTCGAGTAGAAGCGCTCTTGCCCCTTTAGTCGTCAGAATCGCTACGATAGGCGGTGCTTTGGTCGCGCATGCCGTGAATTACTCGAGAGATCACGATGTGGCTTTCTGTCTCGCGGTAGTAGATGAGGTATTTGCGTACCGGAAAGCCTCGAAGGCCAGACTCGATATCATCACGGCGGGTACCGGCTTCGGGGGTGCTTGCAAACAATGAAAACTTTTCCACAATGGATTCCACAAAGCCGCTGGCGATTTCGATGCTGCCGGATTGTGTGGCTATCCGATACCAGATTTCGTCCAGATCTTGCTCCGCAAGACTGGAAACCCGAATTCGCTTCATCTAGTGCCGGTCTTTAACTCTTCTTGAGCCAGGCGATTGCTGCCCCGTGCTTTGATGCGGTCGGAAAGCTCGGTGATGTTGCTGGCATCGAAGTCTGTAAATTCCCCGCGCTCAACCGCTTCGAATCCGGCCCGGATATCCTTTCGGATTGCTTCAAGACGCTGGTCGCGTTCCCGGAGCAGGCGAAGGCCTTCACGGACGACCTCACTGGCAGTTTGGTACATGCCGGTCTTGAGCTTGTCATTGACGAGTTGTTCCAGTTCAACAGTTAAGGAGATGTTCATGGAGCCTCCAGAGGGTTCTAAGGCCGAGAATAGCTGTCGGCGCATAATATGTCAAATTTTGTTATGGATTTGGGTCGCGG
>JBKJUN010000112.1:0-1711 GCA_046590555.1 Bryobacter sp.
GTACAGTAACGCCGGTATTGCGACACTGGCCCGCATTGTCGAAGTGCTTGGTGGAATGCCTTTTGAGAAGTTTCTCGAGTCCCGCATCTTTGCTCCGCTCGGCATGAAAGACACTTACATCTATCCACCGAAAGAGAAATGGAATCGCATGCCTACGGCTTACATCCTGAAGGACGGCAAGCCGCTCAAATACACATCCGATCCTCTGGGTGAAGGCGCGATGAAATTTCGTGATGGTGCAAAATATCCGCTGCCTGAAGGCGGCCTCTATTCAACTGCAAGTGATCTCTATTTGCTCTACCAGATGTTGCTCAATGGCGGGCAACTCAATGGGCATCGTATTCTGTCGCGGCATTCGATCGAGATGATGACCAAGGTGCACACCGGGACTCTTTCCACGAGCGGGCCCGGTATGGGCTACGGTCTCGCCTGGGCAGTAGCTCGAGACTCCGCCGCTGCGCCGCTTTCTGAAGGCACTTATGGCCACGGCGGCCGTTATGGCACTTACTGTTTCATCGATCCCAAGCGCGACATGATTGGTATCTTCATGATCCACCGCGAAGGCGGATCTGAAGAGCGCAATGCTTTCGTCAATATGGCTTACGGAGCGATTATCGACTAGCCGTTGGCGAATGGGCTGCGCTTGATCGCATACTCAAGCGCTTCCTTGGGTACTTCGTACTTCGAAAGTGCCTTGTTGCCGAGATAGCCAAGATCCTTGATTCCGATTGCGCTGGTGTAGAAGGCATCAACGGTCATCTTGCGCACCCAGTCAAAGAAGCGCGCCCCAACGGCGAGCTCGTGTTCACGCTTCACCGTATAGTTACTGAACTCTTTGTAAACGGGGGCTTTCTGATAGACCAACTCTTCGCTACGGCGTTCTGATTCACTGCGGCCGGCTTCCACCAATAGATCGAGCATCGCGGTTTGTTGCTCGGGCTGCGCTGCGACGAAACCAGAGTTGTAGCGCTTGCGCATCTCAGCATCCATCCAGGCAAGACCGCCGTGGAAGAGATCAGCGAGAGTATCGTTCTGGCTCGACAGCGTGTCGATAAACTCAGGCGCGCCGGCATCTTTGGCGCTGCCGGAGACCTTGTCAGCAGGCACGATCAACTCTGCCAGCCGCTCGAGAGTTTTGAACTCGACAGCAGTGAATTCCTTCGGCTTGTAGGTGCCGGTCCTGGCCTTCTCGGCAGTGGTCTCGGAGTGAACATGTTGCGCAGCTTCAAGCTCTAGCGTGCCCGAGGCCGTGATGGCCAGCGCGATGCCACGCAGCAAGGCGCGGCGGTCCATCGATTCGAGGGCTACGAAATTAGACATTTCCTTTTTTCATCTCCTCTGCCAGGTAGTCGCAAGCGCGCCAGGCGAGCGCATTGATTGTCAGCGTAGGGTTCTTGTCCGGGTTAGAGACGAAGCTGCCACCATCCATCACAAACAGATTCCGCATTTCGTGTGCCTGGCAATAACCATTCAGCACGGAATTCTTCATCGAGGTACCCATGCGCGCACCACCCACTTCGTGGATGATCGAGCCGGGCACGGAGATCCCGTTTGATTCACGCTGCGCCGCGCTCAAGCCGGATACGCGGCCACCCATCGCCGTAATGATCTCGTTAAATGTCTTCTCCATGTGACGGGCCTGCTTCCATTCGTAATCGGTCCACTTGAAGTGGAAGCGCAGAACAGGGATGCCCCACTTGTCGACCACGTT
>JBKJUN010000269.1:0-1526 GCA_046590555.1 Bryobacter sp.
GATTAAAGCAGAACCCCTCGACATCCCGCTGGCTCCGCACAGGCCCGATCAGCCCTTGCGCAGCGGGACCAGAATAGGTTCTACTAATGCTCACCAGGCTTGAGCCTGCCCTCAGCCTGAAGCGTCCCGGCACCATCAATCCATTTTTCCTCAATGTTTTGGAGGTCTTTTCTCCCAATTCCCGCCTCAGCTGGCCCTCAGCCTTTCCCGATCCAATTCGGCACCATGCCTAAAGTCGCTTAGAATCTGCCACTTAACCCGAAACCCAAAATGCTCCAACAATCTAGAATTTTGCAAAAATCACGGGAGGGACGGGTCCACCCGTACCAACCCCAAAATCACTCAAACACCAACAGGGCCTAAGCCGTGTGTCACCCCTTCACTCCCAAGAAATGAATCTCCACAGCGAAGTTAGACAGTGAATTTACACAGTGAATTTACACAGTGAATTGTCACAGCGAATTTCTACCTGGCTTCCAGCGCACCCGCAATCCGCTTCAATAGCATTAGCGAATGCCCCTCGCAATCATAAACTTCCAGCCCGCAACTCGCCGAAGCCGGTGCCCCAACCCGCTTGGCCAATCCCCGCCCGCGCAATTCCGCCTTTGTGCCCAATTCGAAAATCTCCTGACTCTCCCCACTGGTCTCGTCTTCAAAGCGCTATACTGATACGGATACTGATATGGAGCTTTCTAAGAAAACAACTATACTCTTCCCTCCGGATTTGTACGATCAGCTTTCCATCCTGGCGCAGCAGCGCCACTCTAGCGTAGGCGAATTGGTTCGCCAGGCTTGTCAGTCACAATACTCACTCGCAAGCAAGGCCGACCGCTTGGCTCTTGTAAACCAGATGGCAAATCTAAACTTGCCTGTTGGCACACCAGCAGAGATGAAGCGTGAATCTGTAGCCCCCATCGAGCCGCTACCATGATCCTGGTGGATTCAAACGTCCTGATGTACGCTATGGGCTCTGAGCATCCGAACAAATCTCTTGCACTCAGTTTCTTGAATCGTATAGCGCAAGGCGAGCTCTTGGCCAACATTGATGCGGAAGTCCTGCAAGAGATCATTCATCGTTACCGCTCGTTAAATCGCTGGCCCGAGGGAAAACAGGCTTACACTCTCGCGCGGTCACTATTCCCCGAGGTGCTGCCGATCACCGGTGCCATCATGGACCACGCCAAAGATTTGGTCAACTCAGACCAGACCATCTCGGCCCGCGATGCCGTCCACGCGGCTGTAGTTGTCATCCACAAACTCGAAGGCATTTGTACCTTTGACCGAGACTTCGACCGCATTCCCGCCTGCACCCGAATCGATCCATAACTTTCTCCAGGCTTGCTGTCTTGACAAAGAACAATGAGTGCAAAGCATCCCCGAACCTTGAGCCTGCCCTCAGCCTGCAGCGTCCCAGCGTCATCCTTCCATTTTCCTCAATGTTTTGGAGGTCTTTTCTCCCAATTCCTGCCTCAGCTGGCCCTCAGCCTTTCCCGATCCAATTCGCCACCATGCCTAAAGTCGCTTAG
>JBKJUN010000291.1:0-34393 GCA_046590555.1 Bryobacter sp.
GAACGTTCCCTTGTCGATGCCAATCTTGCCGATGCAGAACTTCCAGTCTGCGCCTTGCAGAAAATGCCACTGGAACACTTCGTACTCATCGCGATTCAGGCTGCGGCGGCAGACCAGTTCAAAATCGGCAATGTATTCCTCATTGCGACGTCCCCAGAACCGATGGCCCGTCGGGCCCTCGGCATGATCGAGGGTCATACAGCTGGTGACCCCAGCTTTTTCTACGCAGTGCCGGTAGCGCACAAAGCAGGCGCGAAAAATCGCGCGGAATACACATCCGCACGGCTTTGATTCTTCTTTAACCGGAGTCTTGCGCAGCCCCAAGCCACGACAAAAGACACACGATGCACTGGCCAAACCGATTGTTTCACTTCGAGTCCATTCCATTGGGCTTCCATCCTGATTATTGTTTTATTTACTGATTCGAGCGGCAGGCCAGAATTCCCTCCGGCACTGCATGAACAATAATTGTATTAATCGCCTAATTATTCAATTATTATTTTCGATGAGTACCGTAATAGAACGGATAGTACCAACCTAAGTGATTGATATATATGAATAAAGTAAAGCCATGGATTTAATTATGATAAATATTTATCTGTTAAATACTTTGATATTATTTCGATTTTGTGCGCACTATCTCATTTGCTTCCCGGTAAACCTCGAGAACTTCCCGGGCTGTGCGGTCCCAGTGGTAAGTTCTGGCCTGGGTATGGCCCCTGGCAATCAAATCCGTTCTAAGCTGTTGATCTAAAAGAACTTCTCGGATTCCCCGGGCAATATCAAAGACATTTTCCGGGTTGACGAGCACAGCAGCATCGCCTACCACTTCAGGGAGTGAACTTGTACCTGAGCAGACGACAGGAGTACCGGAAGCCATTGCCTCAAGCGGAGGCATTCCAAAACCCTCATAAAGCGAAGGGAAAACGAAGGCGGTCGCAGCAGAATAGAAGACACGCAAAGTGTCGAAGGGTACGAAGCCAAAGAAGCGTACGTAGGGTTCCATGCGGGTCTGGATCACCATCCGCCGCACTTGAGGATGCTTCCACATCTCGTCTCCGATGATGATCAGCCGCAGGTCTTTGTACTGAGGGTGGTTTTCGAGCTCATTACGCAAGACTGCAAAGGCTTCCACCAGTCGAGTGACGTTCTTCTGGGGACGAACGCTTCCCGCGTAGAGCAGAAAGGGGTAGCCGATCTGGTAGCGTTCGAGCGTCTTTTGGCGCTCTTCTTCCCAGGCACCGAACGCAAGACTGCCTGATGAGGCAAAGTGCGAGTGCTCGAGAAAGCGCGGGTCTGGTGCGGAATAGATTTGGCGAATTCTGTCGTGAGGAATTCGCATCAGGTCTTCGACGTCACGCTGGGTGGATTTTGAAACCGCGATGATGTGCTGGGCCCGCAAGAGGCTTCGGCGAAAGCAGAAGAGTCTGTACTGGTGCCGCACAGAGCTGGTCTCAGCCTGGCTTACCTCGGGGAAGAGCAGGCTGCTCATATCGTGAATGGTCACGATATAGGGCTGCGGCATCAGCAGTGGGGCTGCGTTCAGCGGCACGTGGCAAAGGTCTGGCTTGAGCCGTCGCAGAAAAAGAGGAAAGCTAATCTGATTCAGCAGGCCGGAATCAGACCGCGGGAAGATGGCTCGGCGAAAGTTGACCGGCAACTCACCAAACTCGCGCAAGTCTTCTTTGCGGCCAGCCAGAACATAAGTGTTCTCAGCGTCGATACGCGCCAGCGACTGCACCATGTTGCGAATATACGTGCCAATCCCGTAGTCTCTCGAGTGGCGTACGTCAATCGCAATGCGCATAGACGCGCCTTATCCCGCGTGGGAAGGGGCGAGCTTCCACGCATAGAGAGGAAATCCTTCGGTCAATGCGTGGACCTTTTTGGCGACGGAGGCGCTGAGAGCTTCGCTCGACGGATCGGCGAGTACTTCGGCAATCAACTTGGCAACTTGTTCGAATTCTGCTGCGCCGAAGCCACGCGTGGTGAGTGCGGCGGTACCCAGACGGATGCCGCTCGGGTTCATCGGCGGGTTCACGTCAAATGGAATCGCATTCTTGTTTACGGTGATGTGAGCACGATCAAGAGCCGTTTCAGCCTCGCGGCCCTTAACGCCCTTCGAGAAGACATCCATCAGCACGATGTGCGAATCGGTGCCGCCAGAAATGATGCGGAAACCTTCGCTGGCAATCCCGCTGGCCAACACCTTGGCGTTGCTAAGCACGTTCTGAACATAGACCTTGAAATCGGGCTGCATCGCCTCAAGGAAGCAGACGGCTTTGGCCGCAATGACATGCACCAGAGGGCCACCCTGAGCGCCAGGGAAGACATTGCGGTCAATATCCTTACCGAAGCGTTCTTCGGCAAGAATCAGGCCACTGCGGGGCCCGCGTAGAGTCTTGTGGGTTGTAGAGGTAACGATGTGCGCATGTTCGCAGGGGTTGGGGTAGCCACCGCCCGCGATCAGGCCTGAGTAGTGGGCCATATCGACCAGGAAGATCGCACCAACACTATCGGCGATCTCGCGAAAGCGCTTGAAATCGAGGACACGCGCATAGGCGCTGGCACCAGCGATGATCATCTTTGGCTTGTTCTCTTCAGCCAGACGAGCCACTTCGTCATAATCGATCAGTTCATCTTCCTGACGTACGCCATAAGAAACAATCTTGTAGAGCTTGCCAGAAAAATTCAGGTGATGGCCATGGGTCAGGTGGCCGCCGTGCGCGAGACTCATGCCAAGTATCGTGTCGCCGGGGTTCAGCACTGCGGAATATGCAGCTTGATTGGCTTGCGAGCCCGAGTGGGGCTGCACGTTTGCGTACTGTGCGCCAAAGAGCTTCATCGCCCGTTCACGGGCCAGATTCTCAACCACGTCAGAGTGTTCGCAACCGCCGTAGTAACGCTTGCCGGGATAACCTTCGGCGTATTTGTTCGTGAAGACGCTGCCAGTAGCTTCAAGAATTGCCTCAGAGGCAAAGTTCTCGCTCGCGATCAGCTCAAGGAAGTCCTGCTGCCGTGCGGTCTCATGCAAAAGTGCTTCGGCGACTGCGGGGTCTACTTCTGCGAGGCTTCTGCCCATTCTCTGTGCGTCGTTCATATTAACTACTTTGGCCTCTCTGGGATTTTTCAAGTGCTTCGATCTTGGCCACGCGCCGGGCATGGCGTCCACCTTCAAACGCGGTATGAAGGAAGACTTCGATTATTTTGCGTGCAGTGCTTTCGTCGGTATAGTTGGCACCAATGGCGAGAATGTTGGCATCATTGTGGCGGCGCACATAGCCCACTTCGTCTTCGCTTGTGCCCAACGCAGCGCGGATACCATTGATTTTATTGGCTGCGATCGACATTCCCACCCCGCTTGAACACACGAGGATCCCCTTGTCGACGGCACCAGAGACAACTTGCTCCGATACCTTCTCAGCAAAATCGGGATAGTCGACCGACTCCGTACTTGTCGTGCCCGCATCAACGACTTCGTGGCCTTCAGCCTTCAATTCGTCGCGCAGCTTTTCTTTCAGGAGGAATCCGGCGTGGTCGGCGCCGATGGCAATCTTCATAGCTCGAAGAACCCTCAGTCTAGCATGCTAGACTCGTTAACTTACCCTCTTTGCGAAGGCCTTTTCCCTCATGTTTTGGAGTCAACTTTTTATCCCCACGTTGCGGGAAGTCCCTGCAGACGCCGAAGTAGCCAGCCACCGTCTTCTCTTGCGCGCCGGATATATCCGGCCCATGGGCGCTGGTATCTACAACTATCTCTTTCTCGCCCAGCGCAGCATCACCAAGATCCAGCGCATCATCCGGGAAGAAATGGAAGCCATTGGCGCACAGGAATTTCTCCTCGCCGCTCTCAACCCTGCTGAGCTCTGGCAGGAAAGCGGCCGCTGGACAGCCATGGGGCAGAACATGTTCCGCCTCAAGGATCGCTTCAATCGCGACCTCTGCCTTGGCATGACGCACGAAGAAGTCATGACCTCGATCGCCCGTGGCGAACTCCGTAGCTACAAGCAGTTGCCGCAGATCTGGTATCAGATCCAAACCAAGTTCCGCGACGAACCCCGCCCCAAGAGCGGCCTCTTGCGCGTGCGCCAGTTCCTGATGAAGGACTCCTACTCCTTCGACATCGACGCCCCTGGCCTGGATGTCAGCTACGAAAAGCACCGTCAGGCCTACTGCAAGATCTTTGACCGCTGCGGTATTGAATACGTTGTCGTCGACGCCGACTCTGGTGCCATGGGCGGATCTGCCAGCCAGGAATTTATGGTTGCCACCGACGCTGGTGAGGATTATGTCGTCGTCTGCAAGCAGACCGGCTACGCCGCCAATCTCGAAAAAGCCGTCTCGCGTCCGGCCCCACCTGCCATCGCCGACCCCACAGAAGCTCTTGATCCTGTCGAGATCCATACGCCCAACCAGAAGTCCATCGATGAGGTAGCTGCTTTTCTCAAGCTCCCCGCCACTTCGCTCATCAAGAGCCTGGTGCTCATCGCTGACTTTGGCGGCAAGACGAAGCCAATCCTCGCCTTGCTCCGCGGCAACCACCAGTTGAGCGAAACCAAATTCAACGCCATTGTCGGCTGTAAAGAATTCCGGGCCGCCCATCCAGAAGAAATCCGCGACCTCTTCGGCGCAGACCCGGGCTCGCTCGGCCCCGTCGGGGTTACCAACATGCCCATCTATGCCGACAGTGCTCTGGAAGGTCGGCAGAACATGGTCGCCGGAGCCAACAAAGACGATTACCACCTCGGCAACGTCACGCCGGGCGAAGATTTCAAAACCACCTTCGCCGACATCCGTCAGGTCGAAGCCGGTGACACTGAACTCCATACGGGCGCGCCTCTACAGATCCTTAAGACCATGGAGATCGGCCACATCTTCAAGCTCGGCTACAAGTACTCCAAGGCCATGGGCCTCGATGTTCTCGACGAGAACGGCAAAGAGGTTAAGGTAATCATGGGCTCCTACGGCATTGGCGTCGAGCGCGTCCTCTGCGGCGCGGTTGAGCTTTACAACGATGCCGACGGCATATCGATGCCTGCCGCCATCGCCCCATTTGAAGTCGTTGTAACGCCTGTCAATATGGGGGACACAGCACTAAAGCAGGCTGCCGTCGACCTTTACAAGCAACTCAAAGATATGGGCATCGACGTGATCCTCGACGACCGCGACGAGCGCCCCGGCGTGAAGTTCAAGGATGCCGACCTCGTCGGAATCCCCTGGCGCATTACCATCGGCAAGAAGCTTGCCCAGGGCATCGTCGAAGTAGTAGAACGCCGCGGCAAGGCAATGTCTGAAGTCCAGCTCGTCGAGGTTGCTGCATGGGTCCAGAGCAAACTGAAGCAGTAGTGAATTGGGAAGAGGTTCGCAGCCTCTTCCCTTCTCTCGCAAACAAGACCTTTCTCAATTCGGCCACCATGGGACAGCTCCCGCAGTCGGCCTCAGACGCAGTCATGGCCCACCTGCAGCGCCGCGATTATTCAGCCGCAGTTGACGCACCCAAATGGTTCGACGACCTCGACCGCCTACGCGCCAAGCTCGGCAAACTTGTCAACGCCACCGCCGATGACATCGCGATGATCCCCAGCACCGCCCACGGCCTTTCCATTGCCCTGAACGGCATCGACTGGCAACCCGGCGACCGCGTCATCACTCTCTCGCCCGAGTTCCCCAACAACACCTACGCTCCAAGCCTCCTCACCCGCAAAGGCGTCGAATTCATTGAGACCCCCATCGAAGACTTCGCAAAACACGTCAACGACCGTACCCGTCTGGTGATGGTAAGCGCCCTCAACTACGTCACAGGCTTCCGCGCACCGCTCAAAGAAATGCGCCGCCTCTGCCCCAACGCGCTCTTCTACGTCGATGCCACCCAAGGCTGCGGTGCCATTGAATTCGACGTGCAAGACCTCGGTATCGACATGCTGAGCGTACACGGTTACAAGTGGATGTTGAGCCCTACGGGTGCGGGCTTCCTGTATGTGAAGCCCAGCGTTCGTAAGTGGCTTGAGCCAAATGTGATCGGCTGGCGCAGCCATCATAACTGGCGAGACTGGTCTAACCTGCACCACGGGATGCCGGAGTTTTCAACCGCTGCCGAGCGCTACGAAGGCTACTTCCCGGCGATGCCGCTTTACTATGCGATGGAGCAGAGCGTCGATCTTTTTCTGAAGCTTGGCACGGCAACGATCGAAGCGCGGGTGCTTGATCTGGCACGAATGCTGCGTGAGAAAGTGGAAGCCTTGGGTGGCACGGTAGAGAATCCTGATAGCCCAGTGCTGGCCTGCCACTTCCCGCAGATGGATTCCAACCAGATTGCTGCGAGGCTGCAAGAGCGCAAGATCATCGTCAGTGCGCGTCACGGGCTGCTGCGTGTGAGCGTGCATCTTTACAACAACGAAGTGGATCTGGACCGCTTTGCCGAAGGCATCAATTACGCAATGAATCTTCAGGCATGATTCGTCGCATGTATTCGTCGAACAATGGAACCGTAAACGTTGTGTCCCCATGATTTGGGCCCCAGCTCATACCCTTACGAATGAGGTTGTTCCTCACCGGACCGAGTTTCTCCAAAGCTTTTCCCAATACCTCGGCAATATCGCCAGATCGATGCGGGCCTTCTCCCAATTGCGTCATTCCGCGCAAGTACCGTTTTTCAGCCGGTGTAAGACGGTCAAATCGCACGCGAAAAAAGCTGGCGTCCAGCGCATTGATCGAGTCCAACGGCCCGCAACAAGGCGATCAGATCTGCCTCCAAGTTTCCGTCATCAGCAAGCCCTGGCTCGGGGTGCAAATCGATGCTGAGTTGAATGTCGTCGTGCTTCAACTTCAAACCCTTCACAAAGCCAGCCAAAGCTCGAAGCCCGCGTTGCGCCAATCTTTTAGCGGACTCTACATAACTTAGATTCAAAAGTGCGGCACGGAGTGGGGGAGCCAATAGCGATGGCAAGGATCGGTGTTCAGCAACGTCCAATCGAATGGCTATTACCTTCTCCTTCTCTGCATCCCTACGCATCTGTTTGAGCAACACTGTCTTCCCAACGCCGCGAAGACCAACCATCAGCACGCTCTTTGCGGGCCGACCTTGAATGATACGGCTCAGCGCAATTCAAACCTGCTCCCTTTAAGGATCTCTTCCGGCAAGGGCAGGTGGGGGCTACCTGCGCCGGGTGAATAGGGATTTCGTACAGAGACCATTTCCACTGATTTATATAACGTTGGTAATCTTATCGTGAATAGATAAGATAAGCTGCGGCTGGCCTTGCCAGCGCAACCGCCTCCACAGATTGCCTTGGAAAAGGCTCAACTGCCTTCGCTCTACAGCACAAGTTGATCAACCTTGTGGTGAAGACCTAGGACGCCCCTTTCCCGCCCAAAGGCCAGTGCAGCCATGCGTAATCTGCCCTACAGCACTTACTGCCGTGGCTTCAATCATCACAAGCCCCGGCCCACCAGCCGCACGAGCCCCAAGATGGGAAAGATGCCAATCATTCACAAACCCATCCACCGCCGAATATTGACACATTGGCGACACCCCAATGAGATTCCGAAATTCAACTCCACGCAAACTCAGAGGGGTAAACAGCTTGGCTTCCTGCATGACTTCTATTACGCTACTCGAAGCTGAGCTTCTCCAGATCTCCGTTCGCCTTCGGGTACTGCATCGCCATCCCTTCCAGAGTCTCCAGCAATATCTCTGAAACCGCCAGGTTCCGGTACCACTTGCGGTTGGCCGGAATCACATACCAGGGGGCGTAGCTCTTGCTGCACTTCTCAAGTGCCGCCTCAAATGCTTCCACGTAATCATCCCAATGCTTTCGCTCTTCCAGGTCTTCGACATTGAATTTCCAGTTGCGTTCAGGGTCCGAGATCCGTTCTTCAAATCGCTTCTTCTGTTCGTCCTTTGAGATGTAGAGGAAAAACTTGATGATCTCCGTGCCACTCTCGTGCATCATCTCTTCAAACTGGTTGATCTGCTCGTAGCGTTTCCTCCAAACCTCTTTGGGCACCATGTTGTGCACTCTTACAATCAGCACATCCTCATAGTGGCTGCGGTTGAAGATCCCGATCTGCCCTCTGCGCGGCATCGACTTGTGCACCCGCCACAAATAGTCGTGCTCCTTCTCCTCGCCGGCCGGTGCCTTAAAGCTGGTCACCACAACGCCCTGCGGGTTCAACCCCGACATCACCTTGCGAATCGTGCCATCTTTGCCGCCCGCATCAATGCCCTGCAGCACTGTCAATACTGACCGCTTCCCCTCGGCATAAAGCAGATACTGCAACACGCTCAGCCGATTGATGTTCTTCTCAAATCGGTTCAGGCCCTCTTCCTTGTTATCGCAACCGGGAGTCGCTTCTGGATCAATATCAGCAAGCTTGAGCTTCGAGCCCGGTTTCACCAACAGCTTCGAACTGATTTCGCCCATTTAGTTCATCTCCTCTTTGCCTGCGTACATTTCATTGATCTCCATCGCAAAGTGATCAAACACGATGCTCTTGCGGATCTTCATCGTCGGCGTCACTTCGCCATGATCGATCGAAAGTTCACGAGGCAGAATTTTGAATTTACGAATCTGCTCATGAGGCTCCACCTTACGATTCACTTCTTTCACCAGCCGCTGAATCACTTCTTCGGCCGGCTCTGTCGCTGTCTCCACCACAATAGGATTCAAGCTGAACAACGCCGTCACAAACGACCGCTTGTCCCCCACCAGCACCACCTGGCTGATCAAAGGCTCACCCTTGAACATGCCTTCAATACGGTTTGGATAAATCTTCTTGCCATTGGAGGCAACCAGCACTTCTTTCTTCCGGCCAGTGATATACCAGTAGCCGCCTGCATCCACGCTACCAATATCGCCAGTCAACAGCCAGCCATCGGCAAATACCTTCGCTGTCGCCTCCGGGTCATTGTAATAACCGCTAAACAAAGTCGGCCCATTCAGCGCAATCTCGCCATCGGGCATCAACTTGCATTCCACCGTCGGCAGCAGTTTCCCGATTGAGCCTACGATCGGTTTCTTCACCGGGTTGAGATGCGTTACGCCACCCTCGGTCAAGCCAAAGCCTTCAATCAGATTTACACCAATCGCACCAAAGAAATTCGCCAGATCCTTACCCAAAGGTGCGGAACCTGACACCGCCAGTTTGATCTTGCCGCCCAGCTTCTCGCGCACCTTGCTGAAGATTACCTTATCCACTACCCCAAGCGGTGCGCTCACCCAAAACGGTACCGACTTGTCGGCCCGCTTGTAATCCATCGCCTTCAGCGCCAGCCCGAGCCCGCCGTGAAACAGCTTCTGCACTAGTGGTGGCTTCTTCTTCATCTCCGTCACAACGTTGGTATAAATACGCTCCCAAAGTCGCGGCGGTGCCAGCAGGAAAGTGGGCTGAACACTCTGGATTTCTTTCGGCAATTTCGACAGGCTCTCGCTGAAATAGATCACCATTCCAAAGGCAAGAGGCATCAATTGCAGAACCAGGCGTTGCGTAATGTGGGCGCTTGGCAAGAATGCAATCGTGATGTCAGTTGGCCCCAAAGGCAGCACCGCAGGTGCAGCCGCTACATTTGCAACAATTGCCCGGTGCGTTATCATGCCCATCTTCGGCTCACCTGTTGAGCCGGACGTCAAATAGATGATTGCGCAATCTTCAGGCTTCGTTTCCACATAGATTCGCGAGAAGAGCTGCGCATCGGCTGCCATCGCCTTGCGCCCCAGCTCCCGCAATTCCTCAAGCGTCATCACCCCTTCAGCATTGCCTGTCATTAGCACCCAGTGGATGTCCATCGGCTCTGCCCCAGACAAGCTGGCCGCCAGTGTCGCCAGCATCTTCGGGTTCTCGACAAATGCCAGCTTCGCCTTGCAAGCATTCAATTTTGCAATTGCTTCGCCCTGCGGGTACACCGTATACATCGCCGCCGCCGTCGACCCGTTCGAGATGATCCCCATATCGACAAAGTAGAATTCCGCCCGAGTCTCGCTCTGAATCGCCACTACATCGCCACGCTCGATCCCCAGCGACCGCAATCCACAGGTAATTTCCTGAACAATCTGCTTGTATTGATTCCAGGAATAGGTGGCGTTTTTGCCCCCGCCCATAGGTTGAATCAAGGCAGTGCTATCGCCATACTTGGCCGCAGCCTCTTCCAGTGCCGTATATACGGTACGCGTACTCATTTCGACGATGTTATCATCCCGTTTTGCATGAACTACGAAAGTGAACTTTTCTTTGCACAATCCGCCGCCCGCAAGGCCGGCGAAGCCTGCATTCGAATTTTGAACCAGGGCGTCGTTGCCGAAACCAAGTCTGATGATTCTCCCGTCACCCGCGCCGACAAAGAGAGCGAACGTCTGATTGTCAGCATCCTGTCACAGGCCTTCCCTGAAGACGGCTTTCTGGGTGAGGAAGGGGCTAGCCGGGAAGGCACCAGCGGGCGTCGCTGGATTATCGATCCCATTGACGGTACCCGCGATTTCGTTCGCAACAACCGCCTCTGGGCCATCCTGATTGGCCTTGAAGAAAAGGGTGAACCCGTAGTCGGCATCTGCTACCTGCCAATGCTCGGCGAAATGTACTATGCCGCCAAAGGCCAAGGTGCCTTCTGGGACGGCACACCCATTAAGGCCAGCACCATCGACACCCCCAAGCAGGCTGTCATCTGTGTCAACAAGCTTACTGCCGCCGTCAAACCGCCCTTCGGCCTACCGCTACTCGAATGGCTTTCGACCTTCTGGTGTGTGCGAGTCTTCGGAGGCATCTACGACGCGATGCTGGTAGCCAGTGGCCGCATGGAGATCTGGATGGAACCAAGCGTTGCCCCCTGGGATCTCTGCGCCCCAACCTGCATCCTTCGTGAAGCCGGTGCGAAGTTCTTCGCCCTCAACGGTAAGGATTCCATCTACGAAGGCAACGGCGTCGCCTGCGCCCCTGGCATGGAACCCGAAGTGCGTCGCTACCTCGGCCTCTAGTTCTCAACGAAAGAAACATAGAATAGGGGGCATGAGGCTCCTCGTATTTCTGGCTCTTTCTGCCCCTGTTCTCGCACAATCGCCAGTCAGTTTCAACCGCGACATTCGTCCGATCATGGCCGACACCTGCTTCCGCTGCCACGGTCCAGACCAAAGCTCGCGGATGGCCAACCTTCGCCTGGACATCCGTGAAGAAGCCACAAAGGCCAACCGCGCCGGCCGCACGCCTATCGTCCCCGGCAATCCCGATCAGTCTCAGATCATCGCCCGCGTCTTCCACGCCAACCCCGCGCGCATCATGCCACCCCCTTCGGCGCATAAAGAGCTTACAGACAAACAGAAAGACACCATTCGTCGCTGGGTCTCAGAAGGCGCAGTCTACGAAGGCCATTGGGCCTACGAACCCATCCGCAAGCCCGAAGGTAAATCGATCGACACTTTCGTCCAAGCCCGCCTCAACGAAGTCTCCCTCAAGCAAGCCCCAGAAGCCGACCGCCGCACGCTCATCCGGCGCGTAACACTCGACCTCACCGGCCTGCCACCCACCCCCGCCGACGTCAATGCCTACATCGCCGACAAGTCTCCCAACGCCTACGAAAAACTAGTCGACCGACTGCTCGCCACCAAAGCCCATGCCGAAAAGATGACCATGCACTGGCTCGACGCAGTGCGCTACGCCGACACCTCCGGCTTCCACGGCGACAACCTCTACCCCTCCTGGCCCTACCGCGATTACATCCTCAACTCGTATCTCAGTAACAAACCTTTCGACGTCTTCACTCGCGAGCAACTTGCTGGCGACCTCCTGCCCAACGCAACGGTCGATCAAAAGGTAGCCGCGGCCTTCAACCGTCTCAATCGCGTCTCCGCTGAAGGTGGCCTCCAGCCCAAAGAATACCTGGCCAAATATGGCGCAGACCGCGTCCGCACCGTCTCCGCCGTCTGGCTCGGCGCTACCCTCGGCTGTGCCGAATGCCACGACCACAAATTCGATCCACTTCTGGCCAAAGACTTCTATGCGATGAAGGCCTTCTTCGCCGACATCAAAGAGACCGGCCTCGTCCCAGATCGCGGCAGCAAAGCCTGGGGAAGCGTCATGCATCTGCCCAGCTCCGAGCAAAAGCAGAAGATGGACTCGATCATCGCCCGCATTGAAGCAATCAAGAAATCGACCACCGCGAAGCCCACCGACGAAGCCTGGCAGAAACAACTCCTCGCTGATTACGAAGCAGGCAAGCTCGCCTGGAAGATCCAGCGCCCCCTCACCGCAGCTTCACAAAACGGTGCCACCCTCAAGATTTACAACGAAGAAGAGATCGAGATGATGCCCTATGTCGGTGGCATCCTCCGCCAGTTCCGGGCCCCCGGCAACGGCCTCATCGTAGCCAGCGGCCTGAATCCAGACAACGAAACCTACACCGTCACCTTCAAGCCCGCAGCTGGCACCTACACCGCCTTCGGCCTCGAAGTAGTGCAGGATGACGCCCTCCCGAGCAACGGAATCTCCCGCGGTGGCGACCGTCTCGTCGTCACGGAAGTCGATGTCATCAATGGCAAGAAGCCTCTCCACTTCATCAGCGCCACATCCAACATCACCGACCCGGCCTGGGAGCAACCCCCGCTCTCGGCCATCGATAACGATTCTGCCACTGGCTGGGGAGTCCTCACTTACGGCGAAAACAAGAACCCCTTCCTCGCCCTCCGCCTCAAGGAACCCTTCACCGCTACAGGCAACGAAACCATCACCGTCAAAATTCATCACGACTCCATCACCCGCAAGGCCGTCATTGGCCGCTTCCGTGTCGCTCTCTCCAGCGGCAACTATTCGTGGCCCGAAGGCACCGACATGACCGGCCATCGCAACAAGGACGGCAAGAACCCCGGCGGCCTCCCCGAAGCCGTCGTCAAAGCCCTCCGCAAAGATGGCGAGATCGACGCAAAGACTCTGCCGCAACACCGTCTCTGGATGGAAGGCAGCCTCAATGAAATCGCCCGCCTTGAGCAGCAACGCTTCTACCTCGATGCCGCCATCCCCAAGGTGCTCGCCACTGAAGCCGTCGAACCCGCAGAAACCCGCATCCTCCCGCGCGGCAACTTCCTCGACGAAACCGGTGCGATCGTCGAACCCGCCATCCCGGTGAAGTTCGGCAAGCTCAACACCAACGGCCGCGCCACTCGCCTCGACCTCGCCAACTGGATTGTCTCCAAAGACAACCCCCTCACTGCTCGCGTTCAAGTCAACCGCATCTGGCGGCTCTTCTTCGGAACCGGCATCACCAAGGTCCTCGACGACTTCGGCTCGCAAGGCGAAACGCCGGTCAACCTCGACCTCCTCGACCATCTCGCTTCAGACTTCCGCAGCAATTGGGATAGCCGCCGCCTCATCAAGTCGATCGTCTTGAGCCAGACCTACAGGCAAACTTCGATCCCGTCAAAAGAAGCTCTCGACAAAGACCCCGAGAACCGCCTCCTCGCCCGCCAAGCCCGCGTACGCGTCGATGCCGAAGTCGTGCATGATCTCGCCCTGTCCAGCGCCGGCCTGCTCACAGAGCGCTTCGGCGGCCCCAGCGTTCGCCCCTATCAGCCCGAAGGCTACCTCGCCTCGCTCAACTTCCCCAAACGCGATTACGCCGCCAGCAAGGGGCGCGACCTCTACGCCCGCGGCCTCTACACACAATGGCAGCGCACCTTCCTCCACCCCAGTCTCATGACTTTCGACGCACCCTCGCGCGAAGAGTGTACCGTCAACCGCAGCAACTCCAACACCCCGCTCCAGGCCCTCGTCCTGCTCAACGATCCCACCTACGTCGAAGCCTCAAGAGTCTTCGCACAGAAGATGCTCACTGAAGGCGGCAAGACCCTCAGTCAACAAATCGACTGGGCCTTCGAACGCGCGCTCAGTCGCCCCGCCACAGCCGAAGAGAAGACCGTCCTCACTGAGCTCCATACCAAAAACCTGGCTCGCTTCAAGGCCGACCCTCAAGCTGCCCGGCAACTCCTCACCGTCGGCGACACACCTCTTTCGGTCAGAACCAAACCGGAAGAACTAGCCGCCGCAACCACGCTTACCCGCACCATCCTCAACCTGCACGAAACCATCACAAGGAACTAAGCACATGCAAGAAATCAATCTCAAACGCCGCGCCTTCCTCGGTAAAGCCTGTGCCGGTTTCGGCATCGCCGCACTTAACAACCTGATGGCCGACAACACCTACCGCCACCACGCCGCCAAGGCCAAGCGCGTAATCTTCCTCTATCAAGCTGGCGGCCCTTCACACCTCGAAACCTTCGACTCCAAGCCCAAGCTCGCCGAAATGCACGGCAAGCCCATGCCCGACAGCTTCACCAAGGGCCAACAAATCGCCCAGCTTCAGGGCAAGCCGCTTATCTGTTTCGGCCCCCAGCAGAACTTCAAGAAGTTCGGCAAAAACGGCCAGGAAATCTGCGATCTCTTCCCCCGCATCGGCGCTGTCTCTGACGAGATCTGCATCATCCGCTCCATGTGGACCGAGCAGATCAACCACGACCCCGCCCACACCATCATGAATACCGGCTCGATTATCACCGGCCGCCCCAGCATGGGCTCCTGGCTCACGTACGGCCTCGGTGCCGAAACTCAAGACCTCCCCGGCTTCGTCGTCATGATGTCCAGCGGACGCGGAGGCCAGAACCAGCCCATCGCCAATCGACAGTGGAGCGCCGGCATGCTCCCCTCCAAATTCCAGGGCGTCAAATTCAATTCAATCGGCGACCCAGTCCTCTACGTCCGCAATCCTCCGGGCGTCTCCAAAGATATGCAGAAGGATTCCATCGACGCGGTCAATCTTCTGAACCAAAAACAATACGCCGCCATTGAAGACCCCGAGATTCAGACCCGCATCTCCCAATATGAGATGGCTTTCCGCATGCAAGCCAGCGTCCCCGATCTGATGGATATGTCGAAGGAACCAGCAAGCGTCCTCGATCTTTATGGAGCCAAACCCGGCGACGGAAGCTTCGCCAGCAACTGTCTGCTAGCCCGCCGTCTGGCCGAGCGCGGCGTGCGCTTCATCCAGCTCTACCATCGCGATTGGGATCACCACGGCGGCGTCAAAGACGGCATCGCCGCCAAGGCGCAAGAGGTAGACCGCCCCACCGCCGCCCTCATCACCGATCTCAAACAGCGCGGCATGCTCGACGAAACTCTCATCGTATGGGGCGGTGAATTCGGCCGCACTCCGATGTCTCAAGGTGGCGACGGCCGCGACCACCACATCAAGGGCTTCTCTTACTTCCTCGCCGGCGGCGGCATTAAGCCCGGCATCACCTACGGCGCAACAGATGACCTCGGCTACGCCGCAGTCGAAAACCCGGTAAGTGTCCACGACTTCCACGCCACCATGCTCCACCTGCTCGGCGTCAACCACCTCCGCATGACTGTGAAGTATCAGGGCCTCGACGTCCGCCTCACCGGAGTCTCGGGCGAAGTCGTGAAAAATATTCTCGCCTAGCGAATCCGCTCGTAGCGATAGCCGATTTGATCGAGCGCGGCAAAGAGTGCATCCAGATGCTCGCTTCCTCGCGTCTCGATCGTCGCCTCAATACTGGTGTTGCCGAGCGTCACTCCGTGATAAGCCCGCTCATGCGCAATCGTCACGACATTCACGCGCATATCGGCGAAGATGCCAGTGATCCCGTGCAATGCCCCGGGCCGGTCAGGCACAATCACCCGGATCCTGACCAGACGCCCGTCCTTCACCATTCCGCGCTCAATAATGTGCGACAGAAACAGCGGATCGATATTGCCCCCACATACCAGCGACACCGTCTTCTTGCCCTTCAGTTTCGTCTTGCCATGAAGCAAGGCCGCAACAGCCGCCGCCCCCGCCCCCTCAGCAACTGTCTTTTCGCGCTCCAGCAGATAAAGAATCGCGCTGGCGATCTCTTCTTCCTCCACAGTCACAACGTCATCGACATACTTCTGAACCAGGGGCAAAGTCAGCATCCCGGCCCGTCTCACTGCGATGCCGTCAGCGATCGTACTCGCCGCCGGCAACTCCACCGGCTCATGCTTCTCCAGCGCCGCAATCATCGACGGTATCCGGCTCGTTTGCACACCCACAACCTTGATCTTCGGGTTAGTTTCTTTGATGGCCATCGCTATGCCGCCAATCAAACCACCGCCACCAACAGGCACCAGAATCGCCTCAACAAAAGGATTCTGGCTCAAGATCTCGAGCCCTGTCGTACCTTGTCCGGCAATCACAGCCAAGTCGTCAAAGGCATGGATAAACGTTAGTTCATCAGCAATCGCAAGCCGCTTCGCCTCGGCCAACGCCTCGTCAAAGCTCTTGCCAAACAACAACACCTCGCCGCCAAACCGCTCTGTAGAATTGATCTTTGTAATCGGCGCATGCTCAGGCATCACAATCACCGCGCGCACGCCCAACCGCGTCGCATGATAAGCAACACCCTGCGCATGATTGCCCGCTGAGGCGCAGATCACACCCTTGGCACGGTCTTCCGGCGACATCAGCAACAATTTATTCAGAGCCCCACGCTCTTTGAAGCTGCCCGTCATGTGCAGGTTTTCGAGCTTGAAGTAAGTTGGGTTGCCAGAGATTGCCGTGAAAGTTTCTGAATACTCACACGGGGTCACGTGGATCGTCGGGCGGATGCGGTGGTGCGCCGCCTCGATATCGGTAAGAGTGATCATTCCGATTCCATTGTGACCTGATTTGCCGTTCTGGCACTCAATATCGCTGAATCAAGCGTCGATGACAACTGCGGTGCCACTGACGCTAACCATAAGCATCGTGCCTTGTCCGGGTGAGATCTCTTCATAATCGAGGTCGATCCCAATCACCGCATTGGCCCCAAGCCTTTGTGCCTCTTCGCGCATTTCGTTCATCGCGATATCTTTCGCCTTGCGCAACTCCTTTTCATAGGTGGCAGACCGGCCGCCGATAATGTCGGTGATCCCGGCAAAGAAATCTTTGAAGAAGTTGGTGCCAAGGATTGCTTCGCCGGTGACGATGCCGAGGTATCGCTGAATCTTGATTCCTTCAAGGGTGGAAGTAGTTGTAAGTAGCATGCATCAAAAGAATCGCATGGAATAGTTGAAGGCAACCCCACGCCCCATCTCCGGTGCATACGCCTTGATGAACGAAAGATGATTCCGGTAGAGGCGGTTATTGGCATTGAACACATTCACTCCAAAGAAGTGGATCGTATGCCGCCTCACTAGCGTATAGCCGCCACGGAGACTCGCCGTCACATAACCATCAGTTGACGTCTCATTGGTAAAGAGCCTGTCTTGTCTGGCTGCAAGAACCATCTCAGGTGCGACGGAGAAATTTCGATAACGCAGATCCAAGCCCAGACGCCCTCTCACCGGCGGCGTCCTCGGCGTTGAAAGTGTGGTTCCAGTCAAGCTGGTTCTCACCATGTCAAAGCCGGCATTGAGCCACGCCCACTTGTTGAGCCCAGCCTGCAATCGGCCATCAACACCCGTGTACCGGGTATTCCCCTGACGATACTTGGCCTCTGGTAAACCATCTTCAATCTCGCCCGTAGGCGCCAGAAACACCTGATCCCGCAACCAGTAATTGAATACATTCAACTCCGTCTTGATCCGGCCATCCTGCCGGCGATAAGACGCATCGAGCCCATCCATACGCTCGCGCCTCAAATTGATATCTCCAATCTCAAACGCCAGCAATCCCGGATGCGGCCCATTCGCATAAAGCTCCTCAAGCGCCGGTGCGCGATAGGCATGAGAGTAATTCGCGACAAACACCGACGATCCATCCAGCGGCACACTCATTCCAGCACTTCCCGAGAAACCCGTAAAATTCCGCTCCCGGCCAAACTGTGGCTTGTAGCGATTGGTCTCCACCCGCCCGCCAAACTGCAACCTCACCCGCTCCAGGTTCAAAGTCTCCACGCCATAACCGGCAAACGCGTTCTGGATCGTAGGTGGCGTAATCGCCTCAATGCCCTCTGCCTTATAATCCCGGCGCAGCCCCCAAACTCCAAAGCTCCCAGACCACGGCCCCTTCCGAGGCTGCTCCAACAGGAAGCGGTAGTCCATCTGCTTATTGAAAAACTTCGTCCCCACTTCGCCGTCAGCCTCCTCGCGATGCTTGTAATCGCTATAGTTCAGGCTGTACTGATACCGGTCACGCATGCCGCCATTCCAGCGCACGTTCCAGCGTTGATTCGGCAACGCCACCTGCTCCTCATCGGCCGGCGCAGGCAATTGATAAAAGCCCCGTTGCGACCCAAAGCTTCCCGTAAACCAGTTCCGCTTCCCGTAGTAAGACGCCCCTGTGGTGCCGCTATACGCACGGGAGCGCGAATTGAAAATCCGCTCTTCCGCACTTCGATAATCGCTAGTCCGCTGCCCGCCACTTCCCAGTCGAAACACCCAACGGTCAAGGCCAAAATCGAGACCTGCACTTCCACCGTGCAACCCATTGTTTGTGCCCCCAATTCCGGAAACATACCCATGCACACCCTTATGTCCCTGGTCCTTCGCCTCATGATGGCCACTAACCATGTTCACCACCCCACCAATCGCACTAGACCCATACAGCAAAGTCGCCGGCCCACGCACAACCTCCACCCGGTCCAGCCCTTGCGGATCCACCGGCTCCCCATGGTCGCCACTCTGCGCGCCCAGCGTTCCAGTCCTCACCCCGTCCTGCAAAATCAAAACCCGGTCGCCATCGAATCCACGAATCACCGGCCGCGACGATCCCGGCCCAAAACTTCGCTTGTGAATCCCCGCCTCGCCATCCAGAACATCCCCCAGCGAAGTCGCTGTCTTAGTCGCCAGAGTCGTCGAATCGAGCGTCAGTGTAGGCGAAAAGGTCTCAAGAAAAGTCACCGCCTTGCCCGAAGTAGCCGTCACCGTCAACTCCTGACGAAGCGGCGAAACCCCCATCTCAAACTCAACCAGCCCGTCGGCTTTATCGGTCAAATCCACCGTCCGCCGCACATCGCTCAAGCCCTCACCAACCGCAATCAGCGTGTATTTGCCAGCCTTCAGATCGGCAAATTCAAATTTCCCCTGGTTGTTGCTCTCCACCACCCGGCCCGTCGGAAGAAGCAAAACTGTAATGTTATGAAGCACTTGGCCATTCGACTGCAACTTCACCGTACCGCGAATCGCCGCTGCTTCAACCACGGAAGCCAGCAGCAGCGTTAAGAATAATGATTTCACATTCTCATTATAGAGGGTTTCCTAGATTGTTTTCAACCCCAGCAGCTTTGCTGCGTTGTTGTAGTAGACCTTCTTCAGGATCGCCGGCGGCAACCCAATTCCGTAAATCTGCCACCGTCCCTGCGGCGGCACCTGCGCGGGAGCATAGTCAAAATACTCATCTTCGGTCTCAAGAAAGCGATAGTAGATCTCGTAGAGCTTGTCCCCAAAGATCTGCTGCGGAGTCTCGACCCCGTTCGGTACAGCGTCGGTGCCAAAGACGATACGGTCTTGATACTTTTCAAAGAACCTTCGCGAAGCCCGAGGCTGTCGGCCCAGCTCACCCACCCGTGCCGCAATGTCCACATGCAGATTCGGATACTTGTCCAGAGCCGCTCCCACATTCCCTAGATCCTCAGCAAAATTCCCGACATGCAAAGCCACAAATTTAGTCTTCGGGTGCCGGGCAAACACCCGGTTCCGCGCCGCCAGCAACTCATCGTTTGAGGGAAAATCCTTCCCATGAAACGACCAGTCCGGATGATTGTTCAATTCTTCAAACCGTTCGTTAAATCGATCGGTAGTGTGAAAGAACGCAATCGGGTCCGACACATGAATCGCCACCGGCAAACCTAATCGTCCAGCCGCATCCCACATCGGGTCAAACCGCGCATCATCAACCTTCAGCAGCTTTCCGTTCTCTCGTAGGTAGAGCCCCAGCGTCTTCAAAACCTTCAGCCCTCGCGCCCCATTCTGCTTGGCTTCCTCGATCAGCGCCACCTGCTTCTTGTCATACCCAGGCTCTTTCGTCAGCGCCCAGGCCGGCTCCGTCATGGTGAGAAAACGCCCCGGATGCGCTTTATCAAACTTCGCAACAGACTGCTTCAAGCCATCCTGATACCCACCCGTCAAGTTCACGAGGGTCCGAATCTTCTTCCTGTCCATGACAGGCAGCAAGTCCTTCGGCTCACAGATAAACTTGCGATCCCCGGTCAACGAAACGCCATTCTCCCCTTGCGCCGACCAGCTCAAATGCGCATGAAAGTCGATCACGGGAAAAGCCGGCCCAGCCAGCGTAGTCTCCTTCACCTTCAACATCGATTTTGGTTCAAACTCTTGAAGCGGCAGTTTCTGTTGAGCAAAAGCAGCAGTAGCGGAAGCAAGAAAAAATCGTCGTTGCATAGTGAATTCCCTTAATCGTAGATCATCTCACGCGGCCAACCATCTGGTCACAGCCGAAGCATTGGGTGCACCTCTACTGATTTAAGAGTGGAATATCTTTGAGAGCAGGCGGGGCTGGGATGGTCTTCAGAAAGGCGTAAATGTCGTCGATCTGCGAGTCGGAGAGGACCTTGGCGGTATAGGGCGGCATGCCCCCGCTTGGATGACGTACGTATGCCCTGATCACCTCCACCGGAAGCTTCACAGGAGCGAGGCGTGGCCCGTAAGATCCGAACGGCGCAGATGAGCCGCCCTGACCTTGCAGGCCGTGACACTGGTAACACCCGTCTGCGACGTAGAGCTTTTTCCCATTCACGGCATTGCCTGCCTTCGCCGACAACTGCCCCGCCATGGGCAGCGTCCATAGTGTCAGAGCTAGCAGAATAAAAAGAGACAGATTCATGAAGTGATCTCCTTAGCGCGGCTGAGTAACTACATCAATCAATACGGGTTCTCCCCGTTTCACCGTCTCAATGCCCCGGCGAATGGCACCAGCCAGATCCCCCGGCTGCTCAATCGGCCCGATGCCCATCATTCCCATGCTCTCGGCAAGCTTCGCATAATTAATATTCGGATCATCGATGGTCGTTCCGATATGTGCGCGGTCTATGCCGCGATTATGCTGGTTGGCGGCAATCTGGACTTCCATCAGTTCCTGGTGGTAAGCGCGATTGTTGTGCATGATGGTCAGCAGCGGAATCCGGTGATGCGCTGCCGTCCAAAGTACCCCGGGCGCATACATTAGATCCCCGTCCGTTTGGATGTTGACGGTCAGGCGCCCATATTTCTTATTGGCTAGCGCGGCCCCCACTGCGGCTGGCGCGCCATATCCCATCCCAGCACCACCGGAGCCTCCGATGTGCCGGTATGGTTTGTCGAAATCCCAAAGTCTCAACGGCCAGTTGCTGACAAAATTACTAGACGAGTTCGCCAGACACCAATCCTCATTCCGAAGCTGCCCCCACAATTCAGAACACATCCGCGCCACGCTGACAGGGGAGGCGTCCCAAGCAAAAGAAGCATCAAGGCGGGCTTTGTCCCGAATCGCCATATGTTGTTGTGCGATCTTGACGCCACGAGCCTCGAAGGCCCGCGTCCGGTCGCCGGTCATCCTCTTCTTTACAGCCTCCACCAACAACGGCAGCGTCGCTTCAGCATCCGCTGCGAGGTCAAGGTCAACCGCTTGATAACGCTGGAAGTCCTGGTAGTTACTCTTGGCAAGGCGGTCACCAGCGGAGATTGTGGCCAGCTTCGCTTTGGTGATGAGATGGGAAGAGTATTCGAGTTGACGGCCGATGCGATTCACCAGCCCATAGAAGTCAGATACTTCGAGGCCTAGAACAAGATCCGCACTCTCAATCAGTGCGCGCACGTTGCCAGAGAGATTGAGCCGATGCCGGTTGGGGAAATTCATCCGCGTCCCGAGATCCACCACGGGCGCCTGCAGCAGTTCCGCAAGTTCAACCAGATGAGCCATGCCCTTTTGAGTGCGCGCGTAGCGGCCGGCCACGATGACCGGATTTTGCGACTCGATCAGCATGACGGCAAGTTCGGCCACCGCAGCCGAGTCGCCTGTGGGCGGGGAAGCGTAACTGAGCTTGGGAATCTTTAGATCCGTTCGTCCGGCGATCGGGACTTCCGACAACTCGGCATCGGCAACCAGAACCACAGGAGCCGATGGAGCGGTCATCGCTATTTTGTAGGCCCGGATGGACGACTCAGCGAATTGCTCGAGCGATATAGGAGAATCGTCATACTTGGTGAAGTCCCGCACCAGAGAAGGCGCATCCTGCACACTATGAACCCAATCGACGCTGGACCGCCGTGTCGCCGCATTCAGGTTGTTGCCGAGTACGACGAAGACAGGAATGCGGTCGCAAAAAGCGTTATAGATCGCCATGGACGCATGCTGAAGCCCCACGGTACCGTGCGCGAAGACCAGCATCGGCTTGCCTTCCACCTTGAAGTAGCCGTGCCCCATGGCTACAGAGGATTCTTCGTGGAGGCAGGTGATAAATTCCGGCTTCGAATTGCCTCCGTAGTTCACAACGGATTCCTGAATGCCGCGAAACGCAGAGCCGGGATTCGCGCATACATACTCAAACCCCAGCGCCTTGAAGACGTCGATCATGAAGTCGGCACCCGGGCGTTCCGTCGTTAGAGCTTCCACCTTGGCAGGAGAGGCCGCTTCCTGAACGGGAGCCTGGGCTTCAGCCATGGCAACCGGGGCTGAAGCGGCTATGGCCGCTGCATTAGAAAGGAAGTTACGGCGTCCAACATGGGCATCCTCGGGCTTGGGCATGCGGGAATTATATAGCACGGATCCGTTCGCCGATACGCAAGATCTAACTCCTTTTCATTGGCGACCTCCCGCTAAGACGTCTTCTCCCGAATCGCCCGCAACCGCACCAGACTCTCAATCATCGCCCGCCCATTGTGATAAGCCGACTTCCATTCATTCGCCTTGTCGCCCCGCGCCTTCCCGTCTACCCCAATCACAGAATGCCAATCCCCATTCTTCCAATCAATCTGATGCTTGTCGCAAAAATTCCAGGTCTTGCGAAACACCTCAAAATACTCCGTATTGTTGGTCAATTGATACATGGTAAGCGCACCAACGAGAGCCTCGGCCTGAACCCACCAGATCTTACTCTTATCCGAAGCCATCTCATTCAGCTGCCCCGTGTAGAAGAACCCACCCAGCGCCTCATCAAATCCATGCTTGCGGCAATACGCAAAGTTGGCCCTGAATTGATCCACATAAGGGCTGCTCGGCAACCCGGCCGCCCGGTTAGCCTCTGTAATCAGCCAGATGTTTTCGATATCGTGGCCATAGCTCACAGTCGAAAATGCGCCTTCAAGTCGAGGTGACCAATCGCGATCATATTTGTCCGTGCAAGCCATATGCGGCTTCCGGATTACGGCATTCGATTCAATGGCGATCAACTCAATCAGCCGGTCCCGCACCGTCGCATTGCGCGTCGCCTGATAGAGCGACGTCATCGCCTCCATCAAATGCAAATGCGTATTCATAAGCTTCATCCCCGGCGCAGATCCACCCATATAAATCGGCTCATTCACCGGCGGGGTAGCCCAGTCCTGCAGGAAGTATTCGACGTAACCGCCATGCACTGGGTCATGCGCCTTCTTATCTAAGACCTCAAAGAACTTCAGCGCAAACTCCAGCACATCCTTGCGTCGCGAAGCCATCGCAAACTCAGCCAGCGCAAACAAAGCAAAACTCTGCCCATACATATGCTTATTCACTTTGGTCGGTTTGCCCTGCGCATCCACCTCCCAATTGAACCCGCCATGTCGTGCGTCCCACATCTTCTCACGCAGGAACTTGTACCCGTGCTCGGCCGCCTCCAGCATTAACTTGGGCTGATGTCCATGCCGCGCCATCCGCGCAAAAAACCACAACATCCGCGCCTGCGTCACAACTGCCCTGGCCGCCGCACCTTTTGGCTTCCCCTCAAAGTCATGATTCAGCAAATACCCGCCGGCCGGGTCCACTGTTTTCGGATACCAAAAGCCCAGAATATTCTCAACCAATGTCTTCTCAAAAAGCTGGATGTACAGATCCAGCTCACCTCGCGTGGGAAGAAAAGGTGCGGCAGCCGCAGCCATCGCAATGCTCGAAAAAGTGCGGCGTAGCATCTTGAACCTTATTTTATCTTTGCCGTATCATACGCATCATCTTGCCCCACAGTGAATGCGTTAGATCCTCAAGGTCACGTGCCTCGTCATCCACCGTGATGTTCCAATGTACCCCAGCCATCTCATCCGCCGTACCCGGCCCCCAAACCACACGTTTCGGCGGCCTGTTCGGATTGCGGGGATTCGTCACCGAATTGTCATAAACAATCTCCATCTCCAGAATCGTCCCCGCCTTCATCGCCAGCGGTGTCTTCAGTTGATAGATATCCTGCCAGTTGAAATCCCAGTCCGTAATCGTCAGCACCGTCTTGCGCAACCCACTCGGCAAAGTCACCCAGGCCTGCACCTTCCGCGCTACAAAGTGCGCATGAGGAATGATCTGCCATAGCGTCACATCCACAGGCAATTCAAACGAATCGTACACCTTGAAAATAGCTTGCCCCGCCGGAATATCAATTGCCTTCGAGGTCAATGGGATATCAAGCAACTTTTTCTTCGGTGGCTCTTTAGCAAAATAAACAGCCACTCCACTCTGATCTGTCTCAGGCTTGCCGGTCGGATGATAGTGGATTTGAAACACAACGTCTGCCCCCGGAGCTACGCGCACCGCCGTCCCCGGCGGCATCTGCAATCGTCCATTCCCAGGGCTCCAGCCACCCAAACTCGACGAAGGCAAAAACCCCGGACTCCCAAAACACGGATAACCCGCCCCATCCGCTTCTGCATCCAGCTTCCGCCCAGCCCCACTCAAGTCGAAAAACAGTAACGCATGATGCACTACACGTCGATTCCCAGGCAAGAACTCAAAACCGTCAATAAAGCGCGCTGCATCATTGCCCGTAGGAATCACAAAACAACGATACTGGTCATCACCATCAGACGGGAGGTCATAGCCGCTTTTCATCCGCCACACCCGATCCGGCTCCGCCTTCGCAACCATTGGCTTTGGCTTCGCCTGCACGGCAACCCCCGCCACGGCACCTTCCTTAACCCACGCTTCCAGCGTAGCAATTTCAACCGCGCTCAACCGGCGATCCCGGTGAAATGCAACCCCCGGCGCAACCGGCTTCCAGGGCGGCATAAACCGCGTCGATGCAGCTAGTGCGACCTGCCTTGCGTGCTTCTTCACGGCCTCAAAACTATCTAAGGGAAATGGCCCAACCTCCCCGGCCTGATGACACTTTACACAGTGCCGCTCCAGAATCGGAGCTACATCGCGATGGTAAGTAGCCCCGCTACTCGGTTGGCTTTTCGCGAGGAGGAGCCACAGCCAGAAAATCTTCCCGAACACGCTCCAGGTATTGGTCCATAAGATATTGCACGCGCTCATAGCTGGGGCTCGAAACGACAAATCCAACATGGTGCTTCTTCTCCATCCGCCACACCAGTTCAGGGTCGTTGTAGCCAGAAGTATCCGGCTTCTCCTGACGCGCAAGGCTAACCAGCAACCCGCCGTAGTTGTTCTTAACCTCGTCAAGCTTGTAATTGCCTGCTCCCCCATCCACTTCAATCTTGGCCCATTCCGCCCACATATTGATACCGGTCGATGCGGCAATTAAGTCGGCGATATGGGCACCCCCCACCCTGGCCGACGTTTCAAGAAAGTAGATCTTTCCATCTTCGCGTCCTTGTATGTACTCGGTATGCGACACCCCACGCAGCAATCCCATCGCGCTCAAAACCAGCTCATTCTTCTCAAGTAGGCTCTTTTCGAGCGGCGTCCCATGCTCGAGCAATCGTGTTGTAAACACGCCACCCTCGTGACTCACATCCATTGGCGGACGTCCATAACGACTCGCCACAGCAAACAGGATTTCCCGTTCACTCACGACCGAATCGACATGAAAGATGTGCCCAGGGATGTAGCGCTCTATAAGGTAATTCGATTGATCGTCGCCAAGTCCATCAACGATCCGCCAGAACTCGTCCTTCGTGTAGACCTTTTTGATCCCGATCGCACCAGCCATGAATCGAGGCTTTAACACCCAAGGTGCCGGCGCACGGTCAAGAAAGGCATTCACCCGGTCATGGTTCAGCACATGCTCAAAGTCCGGGATGTTCAGCCCCTTATCCGCCGCCTGCCGCCTCATCGCCAACTTGTCGCGAAAGTAGCGTGTCGTAGTCTCACCCATACCCGGAATCCGTAAATGCTCTCGAAGCGAAGCCGCCATCTCAAGATCGAAATCATCCAGCGGTACAATCCGGTCTAGCGCTTCTGTACGGGAAAGGTAGCTCACCGCATTGATCGTTTGTTGTCTGTTCCACTGCTTTTTGTCGTCCGGCATGTAGTAAATCTCATCGATCGACTCCATCGGCCACTTCGCACATTCCTTCAAACTATGTGAGGTCAAAAGCAGCACGCGGCAGCCCTGACGCTTGGCTTCGCGCAGAAATTCATAGCCTTTTTCGTAACTTGCTATACATAGAACGGTGAGGGGACGCATACTCAAAAGACCTCGGGGTGCGGCTGGACTGCTACACTTTTCAGGTTAACCGCATGCAAGGCGCTCGTCAGCAGATCATAATCGAATTCTTTGAAAAAGTCTTTGCCGCTCTGGCATTTGGGACCGCTTCGGTCCTTTCCCCATTAGCGCTCTTCCTGCTCGCGGGCAGAAGAATCGCATGGCGGCACAAAGCCCGCAGCGCTGAGTTGGCCCGCACATTGGCTTACCGCGAGCTGGCCATCTTCCTCGCAATTGCAATTGCAGTCTTCCTCACCCCGCAACTCCGGAATCTGCCATTTGACCCAGTCATCACTTCTGTATTCTTCCTGATTCTGAGTTTCGGCTTGATGCTTTTGGCGGAGCGATCCACTGCAGCCTTGCTACCCAAATTTCACGCCAACGAGTGGAGTGGGCCTGCCCTTCGCAATTTGTTAGGCTGGGCTCTTCTTGGACTGACGCTCACAACATTCGGTAAAACTCTCGACCAAACAACTGTCTTCACCTCTTGCCTGGTGGCTCTGACCACTGCCACAATTCCCTTCGCAATGGCATTCCGGCGTGGCGAGCCCGGTCTTCTAATCCCCGGTGCCTTTGTAGCTCTCCTCGGCATCACCCTCTGGAATCCCTGGATCGCCGCCGCAGGCCTCGGCTGGGTAATCCCTTGCGCTGTTCAGATCACTCACAACGTGAAGGGATCCTTTGCTCTCCGCTCGCTGGTCTGCTGGGTCGGCCTTTGGGCTGGGCTCTACATCCCCGCTCCAGCATCCATCGCAACTATGTTGGGGATCTTCGTTTTGTCCCTCGAAATGTGGCGCTTCGTGCTGCGCCTCATGGTCTACTTCCCTCTCCGAAGCCTCCACCGCTTCAAGGTCTTTGGCTCTGAGAATTACGCCGCTGACGGCCCCGGCATGCTGCTCTCCAATCACGTCACGATGATCGACGGTTGGCTTCTCGGCGCGATGACCCAACGAATGGTCCGCTTTCTTGCCTTTGATGCTTACTTCAAGAACCCGATCGCAGCCTTTGGCCTGAATCTCTTCCGCTCGATTTCCATCTCACAAGGCGCTCGCCGCGAAGCCATCGAGAGCTTGCGCAAAGCACGCGCAGTCATCGAAGAGGGACACTTCGCAGGAATCTTCCCTGAAGGCGGCATCACCCGCAGCGGCCACCTCCACCCCTTCCAGAAAGGCTTTACCCGTATCGTCTCAGGCACCCAGATCCCCGTGATACCGGCGTACATGAATGGTCTCTGGACCAACCTGCTCAGCTTCAGTGAGAGCAAAGTCACCATGCGCATCGGCCGCTTCTTCCGTCCCCTGGAAATTGAATTCGGAACCCCGCAACCGCCAACCATCAGCGCCAGAGATCTATGGCGGGTAGTCAAGAGCCTTGAAGTCAACGCCGCCTTTCGCGACGCTCACCACGCCCCGCTTCTTCCCATCGCATTCCTCGAAGCAGGGAAGCGGCACGCCAAACTTATCGCTGTTCGCGCAAACGGGCAAAGTATCAGCTACGGCGACCTCGCCTCAAAATCACTTCTGTTCGCAAGGCACATCAACCGCCGTTTGCGCCGCAAAGCCCGAATCGGCATCTTCTTGCCCGATGGCATCGAAAAGGTAATCGCCCACATTGCCACCGTGATGGCTGGTCATGTAGCAATGGAAATCCCCGACTTGTCCGGCAAGGAATTCGAGGACTTCGTCGCAAACCATGGCCTTGGAACAGTAGTCACATCCCAAAGCTGGACAGATTCACATGGCCTCCCAAAAGCTGACAGCATGCTTTTCATCGGGCGCACCCTTGAGAAATTTGAATCTCAAGACCCGATGCTGACCTCGATCTACCGCAAATTCTCCCCGAAATTTGCCTGGAAACAAGTCTGCACACATTCTATGCGCAAGGACAGCGCTGCTGTCATCGTCAGCTCCCCCCGCGGCCCGGCAGTGCTTTCTCACCGTGGCATCTGGAGCGCCGCCTGGGCCGCTCGTCGAGTTCTTTGGTGGAAACCGGGCATCAACATCAACAATCGCGTTCCGCTTAATCGCCCGGCCAGCATGAGCCTCGGATTGTGGATGCCGCTGCTCAATGGCGCAACCTTGGTTTATGGAGACGAACCTGTAGATTTTGAACTCGTCGACGCACCAGACTGGCAGTCCGCCCACCCGGAAAGCAAACACGTCCTTGTGATTGACCCCTCGGAAGATCTCGGCGAACGCTACCTGCCAATTCTAGAACTGGCTGAAGCTTCAGGGGTCGCCGCAATTTCCTCGCCACCAGTTGATTTCATGGGTGAGGTGCAGAGCGGCATCAAGGCTGGCACCTTCGGGCAGATGCCGTTTGGCTTGGAATTGGAAGAAACTGAGTTGGGAATCAAACTGCGCAGCCCATCGAGATTTCTACGCTACCTTGACGCAGGCGACTCCAAGACTCAAGAGTGGGTCGAAGTTGAGGTCCCGCTCAGCCTTACAGAACATTGGTTCGTCGAGCGGCGTGTTACTTCAGAGCTGCAAACTTCTTCCACGACGTCGCCGGATCAAAGCTCTTCACATCTCCAGGGTGAATGATCACTCGAAAGCGGAAGCGCATCGTCTCGCCGGGCTTCAACGTCATTGCACCGCCGGTAGCGGCCTTGTCCCGAGTGAAGTCGCGGACCCCAAAGATGTTGGAGGCGAAAAGCCCATAAGCGCGCGAATGCCAGTAGGTCGGGTGACGCGGGTTACTCGGGTGATCTAAGATCACAACGCCAAGTTTTTCCCCGTCGAGCGTTCCAGAATAGTCCACCCAGGGGCTTCGCTTCCCCCAAACATTCTTCTCTTTCTCGCCATCCACACTGGTCATCGTTCCGGTGGATTCCTCTTCAAGCGCCCGCACCAGCCGCATCGCAAAGACACCTTCCTTGGTATCGCCAAAAAGTGATTCTTCAATCGCGGTCAGCGTGATATCAAAGTCCATCGTGCGCAAGCCATTGCTAGGTTCGGAATAAAATGTCATGGTTCGTGCTTCCGAGATCAGCCGCTTACCCGACCCATCGATCCAGTCCTGAAGGGTCGAGACAGAGCCTGACTTCTTGCCGCTCTTGATGTCCTTAACCTTCACAACTTTGATTTCGCCCCGGCCCTTGCCGACGCCTTTCTGGTTCTTTTCGTTGGCCCAGAAATCCCAACCGTTCACATCACCGTGCGAAAACCACAGTCCACGATGGTGCGGGTGGTCGCGCTTCTCGCCTTCGACGAGGTCCATCGGAAAGCTGCGCGTAATCTGCTTCCCATTCGCAGTTCGAAGTGGATGGAGGTAGGGTTTGGCTGAGTCAGCACTGATTATGTAATCGGAAAAATGCTTGCCGTCGATCTCGATACGGATGCGGTCAGGGGCTTGTGTAAGCTTGACCTGAGACCAGGAAATTGTGGCTGCCAGGAGCAGGATTGAGTGAAGCTTCATCAAGGCAAGTAGATCACACCATGGGTGTCGGGTACAATAATCAATAGGAGGACAGCTATGGGACCTTTGGGTTGGCAAGAGACAGTTTTCATATTTTTGCTTGCGTTGCTCATTTTTGGCCCCAAAAAACTGCCCGAGCTTGGCCGGAACATTGGTAAAGCTCTCACGGAATTCAAACGTGCTTCAAGCGAGTTGCGCGCGACTTTTGATCGCGAAATGGCCAACATCGAGAAGGAAACTTCTCCGATCAAGGAAGAAGCCGCAAGGTTGGGGAACGATATCCACAACACGGTTTACGACAACAACTCGTACCCTCATGACGACTACGGCTACAGCTATGATGGCTATAGTTCTCCCGACTATACGTCGGAAACGTCTGAGATAGCGCACACGGATTCTACCGCGACTGAGGAAAGCTCAGGCTCGGATCACGAGAGCATCACGATCGCCCAAGTCGAAGGAACAGTCGCCGTAGGTTCGCACGACGAATCAACGGTATTGTCCACTGCGGAAAGCGCAACGGAAAAGGCCGATCAAACAAAAGCCAAGGCTTAAGAAAGCACGATACGATGCCGCAGGACGAGCAAGAGAATAAAAGTGTGCCCGCACCCGTCTATGACCAGCCGGGTGGGGCAGACAGTCACGGTTATCAACACACGGAGGAGACGGCGTTAGCAGTTTCGGCTCCGCCTCCAGATCCGCCACCGCCACCACCGCCGCCACCGCCTCCCGTTGAGGAAGAAGACGAAGATGATGACGGCATGTTGCGAATGTCGTTTCTCGATCATCTCGAGGAACTGCGTTCGCGTCTAATCAAGGCCGTCGTCGGCTTGGTCGTCACCTATGGTTTATGCCTGATTTTCGCGGGCAAGCTCTGGGAGATCGTTTCAGAGCCTGCGGCAGCAGCCTTGCGAGCGATTGGAGCAAAGCCTGATCTGGCTCAGCTCGCGCCCATGGACGGCTTTCTGGTGGTCTACTTCAAGCTGCCATTGCTGGCTGCCTTGTTTATTTCATCGCCCTGGATTCTCTGGCAGGTTTGGGCCTTCGTGGCTCCGGGGCTTTACAAGAAAGAGCGCAATATGGCTGCGCCTTTCGTTCTCAGTACGGCTGGCCTCTTCATTGCAGGCGGTTGCTTCGCCTACTTCGTGGCCTTCCGCTTCGGACTCGCCTTCCTGCTTGGAATCGGCATGAACTTCGGGATCAACGGCGGGGCCAAGATCACACCGGTAGTGTCAATTGTCGACTACTTCGACCTATTCGTGAATGTCATGCTCGGCATCGGTGTCACTTTCGAGCTGCCGGTGCTGATCTTCTTCCTGACGATGCTGCGTGTCGTGACTCCAGGCTTCCTTATTGAGCACTCGCGCTACGCCATCCTCGCGATTACGGTTTTGGCAGCCTTCATTACTCCCACCCCGGACATCGTGAACCTGCTAATCTTTGCCGTTCCAATGATCCTTCTCTACTTCGTGGGCGTCTTTGCCGGCTACCTGCTGGTTCTTTCCCGTGAAGGCAAGCGATTCCCCTGGCACATTCTTTTGATGCTACTGGCGGGCTTTGCCGCTGCGGGAGCGGGAGTTGTCTGGCTGCTGGTGAGCCGATTCGGATTCAAGCTGGTTAACTACTGGCCTTACGTTGTTCAGTAGGGAAATCTGCGAGTGGGAGGCCGAAGACGTGGATCAAAAGTTGCGTCAGAGCCTCCAAGTTCGCTACTGCCTCGGCCCTCGCCTTTAACGGCTCAAATCCTTTGACTTCACCCGAGTAGCTGGGATGTAGTTCAAAGCCGAAATGATCACGACAGAAGAACTTGAAGTCATTTGGCTTTAAAATCAGGTTGCCCCAGCTCAGGCTTGTGGGACCAATGTGAAGTACGCCCTGCCCCAAAACCGGGAATTCAATACTCCCACCGCGATCAAGAGTCTCTGAAGCAGCGTTTAAAACACGCTTGGTCCATGCTTCTTCGGCGACTTTGAGTAAATCAAAGAGTTTTTGATCGTCAAAACGAAACAGTAGCCTGTCGAGCGGATCTTTCCAAAGGAATTCGAAAACTCCTTCACCGCTGCGGCGCCTGAAGAGGCTTGCCGCCTCTGAAAAGACCAGAACTTCGCGCCGGATGAGGCGCCCAGGGTGGCGTTCGCACTCAAAGCAGGCAACACCGGCTTCACCGAGGTAGCCTAGGGAGTGCTGAAACGGAATACCAAGGCTCGAAAAATGTTTCAGCCAGACGCGGTTCTCGCGCAGTGTGGTGGAAGCGGCAAGGACTCTGCCGATTTGCTCCGGAGGAGGAGCGAAATGGAAGTCCTTTCGCATTAGATCTTAAAGAACCACAGCCAAAAATATTGTTCGCCGGCACCGTGGCTGTAGCGGGGTTCGAAGCCGCAACGCTCAGCCATCTTTTTTGCCTCTTCATCGCTGTAGCTTGCACCGACCCAAGTGTCGTCTGGATTGGTATCGCAGCCTGTGTAACCTTGCACTTGAAATTTGAAGAGCGCGCCGGGCTTGAGAAGTCTGCTCACCTCTCTGACGTACGTTTCAATCACTTCTTTGGATGGAATGTGCTGGAAAACAATCGTTGAGAAAGCAAAATCGTAGCCAATTTCGGGCAGCACCTTGAGGTCTGTTCCGTTGTTGCAGAAAACATGAGAATTCGGGTGGTTGCGGAGACCAAGTTTCGCCTGAGCAATCATTTCTTCAGAAATGTCGACAGCGTAGGCTTCCCCGAAAAGGTTGGCGAGGGCGCGGGTAACGCGGCCGGCTCCACAGCCGATTTCGAGAACTCGCATCTGCCTCGGATCTCTTCCCTGGCAAATGTTGGTCATGTCGGTGCGGATCTCTTCGCTTACGGTCTGTTCACCGGAAGCGTAAAACTCTTCATCGGACCATTCGGTCTGGGCGGTCTGTACGTAATGTTTGGCGTTTTCGCGAGCACGGGCGTCCCAGTCCTCACGCATTTTCACCAATTGCTGTTCAAGGTCCATCAAATCTCTTATTTTAGTAGGGTGCTTCCAATTTTCCTACTCTTCGCGCTCGCTTCCGACACCATTGACGCTTTCGGACAGAAATGGCGGGTACCAAACGCCGCAGAGTGGGTCTACCGTGATGGTACCTTGACGATGCTGGCGGCGAGGCCGCAGGAGGCAAATCCAAGATACCCAATCCAGTATGCCTTACTCGGAGGGCAAGAATTTAAGTCCTTCACCTTAGAGTGTGAAGTGATGCGCGATATGGGGAGTCTCATTCTTGTTTACAACTGGAAGGATTCGTCTCACTTTAACTACGCTCACTTGAGTGTGGATTCGCCCGAGAAGCAGATCGTTCACAACGGAATTTTCCATGTCTATGGTTCGGACCGGTCGCGGATCTCGAAGGGGATTGGGGCGGGAAGTCTGCCGACCACGGCTTGGACGAAGGTGAAGATGGTCTATGACGCGAATACGGGGCGGATTGTGGTGGAGGTGGGAGGCCAGAAATTTCCGTCGCTCGATGCGGTAGATGTTTCTCTGACCTCCGGGAAGATTGGTTTGGGCTCGTTCTTTGAGACGGCCCAGTTTCGCAACCTGAAGGTTAGTCCCTCCAGAAATTAACCTCAATGGTGGCCTTGACGGTTACGGGAGTGCCATCCTTCTTGCCGGGCTCAAAACGCCACTTCTCGACAGCGCCCATGGCTTGAACGTCAAGGTCGGGATCGAGGGCACGGATTACCTACATATCGCGGGCAAGGCCGTCGGTATCAATTCTCACACTTAGGACCACTGTGCCTGATACTTTGCGGTCGCGAGCACCATCTGTGTATTGCGGCTCAGTCTTTGAAATCACTTTGGGGGCGACGTCGTAGTTCTTATCCTGTGCAATCGCGATCGACGAGAGAAGCGCGCAGAAGCTTAGGGTGGCGATTGTCACCGTGAGCCAGTTGGCTCGGCGGCGGGGGGCATTGGGGTTTAACAGGTGTTGCATTCTTTCCTCCAAGTGGCCGCGCCCACTGCCCGCCATTGCTGGCTGCAGTGTGGAGGTCGCGGCGAACTCGTAAATTGTCTCTGCGTACTCAAAAGGGTTGGATAAGGTTTCCAGAACCTGGTCGTCTGCCGCCCATTCGCGCTCGCGGCGCATACGGTAGAGAGCGAGCCAGGCGAAGGGTTGCCACCAGAGAGCGGCGACGGCTAACGAAGCAAGAAGGTCCCAAAGGACGTCGTAACGATTGAGATGGGCTTGCTCATGCCGCAAGACCAACGTGAGGCGCGACTCAGGCCAGGACTTCGCATCCAGGGGAAGCAGGATGCCTCGTGCACAAACGGCGGGAGAGCTGATCTCATCGCTATAGCGGATCTGGCCCTCCTCGCTAGCACGGCGCCAGACTTGCCAAGCGGCGAAGTGGCGAAAAAGGAAATAGGCGGCGATGGGCCAAAAGAGATTTGGGAAGCTCCAGGTGGGCATGGCGGCACGGGCGATGGTGGGCGTGGAAATGCTGACCAAAGCGACGC
>JBKJUN010000462.1:0-2139 GCA_046590555.1 Bryobacter sp.
CAGCCCTCAAAGCCGTATCCTTAAGATATGAGGCGTTTGTTGGTAGCGATTCTGTTTCTGTCCCTGGCGGCGACCGCACAGATTAAATTCACAGTGGAACAACTGGTCAGTTTCGTCAAAAGTTCAGTTCGACTGAAGCATCCCGATGCGCAGGTAGCCACTTACCTTAAGAAGGTAGCGTTAACCGAGCAACTGCCAGCGGGGCGGATTGAAGATTTGCTGGCCAGCGGCATGGGGCCCAAAACTTACGACCAACTGCAACTGATGGTGGCCTCGACGGCTTCCCTTCCCGTAGCCAAGGTAGTGAGCGCACCGGCCGAACAGACTATGGCTCAACTGATTCCACCGCCCAGCGCAGCCGAACAACGCAAGCTCGTGGAGGAATTACGCGAATACTCCCTCAACTACGACAAGACACTGCCAGACTTTCTCTGTACACAGGTCACCCGCCGCTTCTACGATCCCTCGGGCCTGGAATACTGGGTCAGCGCCGACACGATTACGGCAAAACTGAGCTATTTCCAGCGGAAAGAAGAGAAAAAGGTTCTCTTCGTCAACAACCAATACAAAGACATTGACTGGGAAAAACTCGGCGGAGCTTCCTCCACCGGGGAATTCGGAGACATGCTTCGCGAAATCTTCGAACGCGATACAGAGGCAACTTTTCAGTGGGAACGATGGGGAAAATTGCGAACCAAGCGCACACATGTAATCCGTTACAACGTGCAGCAGTCGCATTCCAAGTGGGCGATTGTCTACGAAAAATCGATGACCATCCGGCCCGCGTACACGGGTCTGATCTACGCCGATGCTTCCAACGGGATGATCATGAGAGTGACACTGGAAGCGCTCGACATACCCGCAAGCTTTCCGGTTCAGGTTGCCAAAAATCAACTCGATTACGACTACACCGAAATCAGCGGTTCGACCTTCCTTTTGCCGCTGCGGGCTGAAGTCCGCATGAGGGAAGGCCGGCTGCTCATCCGGAACGATATCGAATTCCGGAATTATCGCAAGTTCGGTGCAGATACCTCGATCACCTTTGATACGCCTGAACCCCTCGAGTCTGAGTTGGTCAACGAGACTCCAGTCCGGGACATTCCCAAAGAAGCCCCTCCGAAAGGTACTTTGACGCGCGATATTCCTAAGGAAACTGGGACAAAACCCAAGAAGCGTTAAAGTTGGCCGGCCAACCCAATATTGGATCTTTGGTTAGCCCCCAGGCATCAGATGGAGTAGATGAAAGCAGCGCGCATGCACCGCTATGGCGGCAAGGAAGTAGTTGTGGTTGAGCAGGTGGATTTTCCACATGCAGGCCCCAACGAGGTAGTGGTAAGGGTAGCGGCGGCAGGCGTCAATCCAGTGGATTGGAAGATCCGCGAGGGCTATATGCAGCAAGTGCTTCCAATCCAGTTCCCATACACGTTGGGATGCGATCTGGCCGGAACGGTTGAGTCAGTCGGTGAAGGAGTGGCCCGGTTTGCAGTTGGAGACAGGGTATTCGGCTATCCCAGTCTGATGCGCTGCGGAGCATTTGCTGAGGCAGCCACAATCCTTGAATCCGAATTAGCTCATGCGCCAGAGTCGATGGAACTGGAGATGTCAGCCGCACTCCCGGTAGCCTGCATTACCGCCTATGACGGCCTCTTCACTCACGGATCACTGGAAGCTGGTCAGCGCGTTTTGATTCTTGGCGGATCAGGAGGCGTTGGTTCCCTCGCCATTCAGATGGCTGCGGGAGCAGGCGCTGAGGTGTACGCCACCGCATCGATACGAAATCAGGAATGGGTTAAAGACCTCGGCGCTACAGCAATCGATTATGGATCTCAATCTACAGCCGATGTCGTTAGGGATGTCGACTTGATTCTGGATTGTGTTGGGGTAGATAGCGGTGTAGGGGCTCTCCCCAGTCTTAAAGCAGGGGGTCGATACGTTACCACTGTTTACGCATTGCCTTCGGCTGAAATCCTGACTCAATACGGTGCAATCGCGGCGATGTACGGGATTCAACCTTCGGGTGGGCGATTGCGAGAAATCGCCGCGATGGTTGATCGGGGACAACTCAAGATGACCATCGATAGAGTATTCAATCTGGATCAGGTGGCAGAGGCACTAGCGGCCTGCCTGGCTTGCCGCTAG
>JBKJUN010000464.1:0-8473 GCA_046590555.1 Bryobacter sp.
CGCCCCGCATCGCCGAGCTTGCCCTGCAAAACAAGAAAGCTATTTACAAGATCCTTTTCCAGGCCAGCGCCCAGACCCTGCTCACCATCGCCGCAGACCCCAAACACCTGGGGGCCAGGATCGGCTTCTTCTCGATCCTGCACACCTGGGGTCAGAACCTGCTGCACCATCCGCACATCCACTGCGTTGTTACCGGTGGCGGCACCAGCCCCGACACCAGCCCCGACGCTACGCGTTGGATCAGTTGCCGCAAGAACTTCTTTCTTCCCGTGCGAGTCTTGTCCAGGCTCTTTCGCAGGCTCTTCCTCGCTCAACTTGAGCAAGCCAAGCTGAGCTTCCACGGCCAGCTAAAACATCTCAACGACAAAGCCCAACTCAAACGGCACATCGCACGAGCTCGCAAGCAGGACTGGGTTGTCTACAGCAAAGCTCCCTTTGGCGGGCCAGAGAAAGCGATCGACTATCTCGGAAGATACACCCACAAAGTAGCGATCACCAACCATCGTCTGATCAGCGACACCGGCGGCAAAGTGAGCTTCCGCTACAAAGACTACAGCTCAGGCGATCCACAAAAGCAGCGGGCCATGACGCTTGAGGCAGGCGAGTTTATCCGCCGCTTCCTGCTGCACGCGATACCGCCGGGCTTCCAGCGCATCCGTCATTACGGGCTCTACGCCAATCGCAATCGTGAAGCGAACCTTGAGCTTTGCCGTAAGCTCCTCCAAGTCCCGCAACCCTCTCCAATAGCAACGCCCGGCACACAGGCAACTGAGGCAATCCAAGCCGCATCTCGCTGTCCCATCTGCAAACTGGGAACGATGTTGCGCGAGATGAAACTTCCGCCAATGCGCTGGCCAGCGAGGCCACCCTAAGATGCCAGAACTGCCCCAAGATCCCGCCTCGCTCGCGCACTCCTGCCTGGGAGCATGCCGGACTATGCCCAAAACACAGATCTCGGACGGAAAACGCACCTGGGCCAGACCAGACAACAGAGCTGAGATCTCGCAACGGCACAAGGAGTCTCGCCTAGAGACCCATTCTCAACTGCAAAATACTACCCGGTGGCCTTTTCCTGGCCCACAATCCAAGTTCCAATCCCCATAGCTCTGAAGACCTGATAGCGACTTAGCTCAATGCACGTTCTCATCACCCCGACGGGGAGCAACAGTCCACTTGCGCCTCAACTGTTCCGGCCCCGTCTGGCTGATGTGAACTTTATCATTCACAACAATTTTCAAAAAATCTTCCCCCGCGACATCAACAACTTAAAGACGATTCCCACCAAACACCACACCATTGAGGCGATACCCTGTCCACCGGGAGCCAACTCCCAATAACGCAAACTCTAAGGACAAACGACGATGGCATCCGCGGCACAAACCCTCGCCAACAAATCGAACGCTCAACACTCTACCGGCCCCAAATCTGAATCCGGCAAACAGAAATCCGCAACCAACGCATATCGCCACGGCCTCCATGCCACCAGCGAGAAACTCTTCTCCACCAACCCTGAAGAGCGCGAGCACTACGAACAAATCAAAGCCAATCTGAAATCAGAAACCCTCCCTAGAGGCTCCGCCGAAGAACTCGTCTTCGAACAGTACGCCTATTCCAGCTTCCAGGCCCTCCGCGCCCAACGCATCGAAGCCGAAGCGCAAGACCGCTGGCTCGAAGACCCCGACAACCAGCAACGTTTCGTCCAAATGGAGCGAGCCATCAAACTCGGAGCCCTCTTTGAGCGACGCGCCTCAAAAGCCTTCAAACAACTACAAGACCTTCAACTCCATCGCCTCGCCTGTGTCGAAGTCCTCGCCGAACTTGAAGACGCCAAAGTCGCATGCCAAATCCCCACTTCGCTTCCCATGGCCAGAATCCGCACCCACCAATTGCGGCAGGAAGATCCCTTCTATCAGGGCCTCAACATCACATTTGGTTCAAAACAGCCGTTCAACAAAACAAACCCAATCGACGGCGATGCCACCTCCAGCGATCAAACGGCTGAACAAAGCCAATACTCACGAAGTTGACGCAACTGTAAAAATCTGTTAACTTCAGTTGTGTAGGGCTGGGATAAGCACTTTTTGATCCAAATCTAAAAATTTTCTACCGCTTTCTGGGACGGCATCTTATTGCTGTCTCTTTTTGCGTGTCCAGCTCCAAATTTTCATCTGATGCTATTAATCTGACAAAGTAGCCGGAGAGCCAGGGTTTTAGCCCCTGGGGTCGGTCTTTGTTCCTCGCTGTACCTTTCTTCCTGATCGTTTCTACGATTCTCAAATTGATTCACTGTCTAGAACAGTACGGCGGCCAACGGCCGTCGAGAGGTTTGAACGAATGCAACAGAATACCCCGTCGGCCTATCGGCCCAACCAGCCGATTACTCGCGTCGACTTCTCCCGCATCAAGTCTTCCATCCCGATTCCTAACCTGATCGAAGTGCAGAAGCTCAGCTACATGCGCTTCTTGCAGATGGATTTGCTGCCGGACGAACGCGATGAGATCGGTCTGCAGAGCGTCTTCAAGAGCGTCTTCCCGATCACTGACTTCCGCGGTCTCTCCCAGCTCGACTTTGTCGATTATGCCATCGGCAACTGGGAATGCAAGTGCTCCGCCCTCAAGGGCCTCAACCACTTGCGCAGCGTCTGCCGTCAGTGCGGATCCACAATCCAGACTGACCCCTTCCACGCCGGTGACGTGCTCTGCCACGCTTGCGGCACCTTCAACAAGAACATCGTTACCTTCTGTAACCGTTGCGGCGATCCGGTAGGCCTCCAGCTCAAATACGACATCCCCGATTGCGAAGAGCGCGGCATGACCTTCTCTGCGCCCCTAAAAGTCACCATTCGTCTCACTGTCTACGACAAGGATCCCGAGAATCCCGACCCCAAGGCCAAGACCGTTCGCGACATCAAGGAACAGGAAGTCTTCTTCGGCGAAATCCCGCTGATGACCCCCAACGGTACCTTTGTCATCAACGGTACTGAGCGCGTCATCGTCAGCCAGTTGCACCGTTCGCCCGGCGTCTTCTTTGAACGTGTTCCCGCCGCCGGCTACCACCTCGGTAAGATCATTCCTTATCGCGGTTCGTGGGTTGAGTTTGAATACGACAACAAGAACTACCTCTTCGTTCGCATCGATCGCAAGCGTAAGTTCTACGGTACTGTCTTCCTCCGCGCTCTCGGCTTTAAGTCCGACGAGCAGATCATCAAAGCCTTCTATACCGACACTCTCTCCAAATTGGGTCTCAAGAAGGGCAAGCTGATGCTCGGCGTCGCCGACTCGCTTAAGGCCCAGAAGCTCTCCTACGCCATCGTCAATAAGGCTGGCGAAGTCGTTGTTGCCCAGGGCAAGAAGATCACATCTTCTGTCTACAAGGCCATCAAGGACAACAAAATCCAGGAAGTCGAAGTGGCCCCCAACGATATCGAAGGCGCTCACTTTGCTGCCGACGTGATTGACATGGAGACCGGCGAAATCCTTGCCGAAGCAAACCACAAGGTCACCGAGACTCACTTCTCGAAGTTCATGGAAGCAGGCATCGAGCACCTCGAAATCTTCTTCCCCGAGCGCGATGAGGTTGGTGTCGTCATCAGCGAAACCATCCGCAAGGACGAGAAGAAGAGCCAGGCCGAGAGCCTCCTCGAAATCTATCGCAAGCTTCGACCGGGCGATCCCCCTACCCTCGACACTGCTACCCAGCTCTTCCAGGGCATGTTCTTCGACGCCCGCAAGTATGACTTCTCTCGCGTCGGCCGCATGAAGTTCAACATCAAGATCCACGACGACGAAAAGTTCATCCCCAACGGCTGGACCGAAAAGCAGGAGGAGTTGAAGAAGGACGGTAAGCCGAACTTCACCAATCCCCTCGACCGTCGTGTTCTCGATACTGGCGACTTCATCGCCACAATCAAGTACCTCCTCAAGCTGCGCCGCGGTATCGGCGCCGTCGACGACATCGATCACTTGGGCAACCGTCGCGTTCGCGCCGTCGGCGAACTCCTCGAAAACCAGTTCCGCATCGGCCTTGTCCGTATGGAACGCGCCATCAAGGAAAAGATGTCGGTCTATCAGGAAATGTCCACTGCCATGCCGCACGATCTCGTCAACGCCAAGCCAGTCATGGCCGCGATCCGCGAGTTCTTCGGTTCTTCGCAGTTGTCGCAGTTCATGGACCAGACCAACCCCTTGTCCGAGATCACCCACAAGCGCCGTCTGTCAGCGCTTGGACCGGGAGGTTTGTCACGCGAACGCGCCGGCTTTGAAGTCCGCGACGTACATACCACTCACTACGGCCGCATCTGCCCGATCGAAACTCCCGAAGGTCCGAACATCGGTCTCATCTCTTCGCTCGCCTGCTTTGCGCGCATCAACGATTACGGCTTCATCGAGTCGCCCTATCGTAAAGTGGTCGACGGCCACGTGGTCGATGAAGTCGCCATCCTGAATCCTGGAGACACGAACTTCAAGGTCAAGGACGTCATCACTCGCGCTGCCCTCGAAAAAGCGAACAAGGCCCTTGGCAAAGACAAACAACTCGCCGAGTTTGAGTCCCACTCCGACTACCTCAGTGCCTGGGAAGAAGACAAGTACATCGTCGCCCAGGCCAACATTCCGCTCGACGAAAAAGGCAAGATCACGGCGGAACTCGTCAACGCCCGTCAGGCCGGCAACTTCGTGCTCAAGGGTGTTCAGGAAGTGCAGTACATGGACGTCTCGCCCAAACAGCTCGTCTCTGTCGCCGCTTCGCTGATCCCCTTTCTTGAGAACGACGACGCCAACCGCGCACTCATGGGTTCGAACATGCAGCGCCAGGCCGTCCCTCTCCTCCGCGCCGATTCTCCTGTCGTCGGTACTGGCATGGAACGCGTTACCGCGCGTGACTCCGGTGCCGTCGTCATCTGCAAGCGCGCCGGTATCGTCGATTCCGTCGACTCCGAACGCATCATCGTTCGCGTCGATGGCGGTGGTGTGGCAGAAGGTCAGATGTCCCGCGAAGTCGGTGCCGACATCTACCCGCTCACCAAGTTCAAGCGCTCCAATCAGAACACCTGCATCAATCAGAAGCCCATCGCTTATGTCGGTCAGCGTGTCAGAAAAGGCGACGTTCTCGCCGACGGCCCTTGCACCGACGCCGGTGAACTCGCTCTCGGCCGCAACGTTCTCGTCGCCTTCATGCCCTGGCGCGGTTATAACTTCGAAGACGCCATCGTCATCTCCGAAAAGATGGTGAAGGAAGACTACTACACCTCGATCCACATCGAAGAGTACGAAATCGAAGCCCGCGACACCAAGCTCGGACCCGAAGAAATCACCCGCGACATTCCGAACATCTCGGAATCGTTCCTGCGCAATCTCGACGAGTCTGGCATCATCCGCATCGGCGCAACCGTCAAACCCGGCGACATTCTCGTCGGTAAGGTCACCCCCAAGGGTGAAACCCAGTTGACCCCCGAAGAAAAGCTGCTCCGTGCGATCTTCGGCGAAAAAGCCGGTGATGTGAAGGACGCTTCGCTCTACTGTCCCCCTGGGATTGAAGGCGTCATCGTCGACGCAAAGGTTTTCTCGCGCAAGGGTGCCGACCTCGACGAACGCTCGAAGATCATTCAGGGCGAAGAAGTGCAGCGTCTTGAGCGCAATCTCAACGACGAAAAGCGCATCCTCAACGACGAACGCTCGAAGCGTCTCGACCTGATGCTGGGCGGCCGCATTCTCCAGGCCGATCTGCACGACGAAAAGTCGAACAAGAAGCTGGTCTCGAAGGGTGATGTTATCACCCGCGACCTGCTTGAGAAGATGCGTTCGCGCGACCTCAAGCGCATGCGCCTCGACAAGAAGGACCCCCTCCTCAACGAGAAGCTCGACGAGATCGAAGACATGACCTCGCGTCAGATCGCCGTTCTCGAAAAGATCACCGAAGAGAAGAAGGCCAAGCTTAAAAAGGGCGACGAACTGCCCCCCGGCGTCATCAAGCTCGTCAAGTGCTACATCGCCATGAAGCGCAAGCTCAGTGTCGGTGACAAGATGGCCGGCCGCCACGGTAACAAGGGTGTCATTGCCCGCATCGTGCCCGAAGAAGATATGCCTTATCTTCCCGACGGCACCCCGGTTGAAATCGTCCTCAACCCGCTTGGCGTTCCCAGCCGTATGAACGTCGGTCAGGTTCTCGAAACCCACCTCGGTTGGGCCGCCCGTGCTCTCGGTGTCAAGTTCGCAACCCCCGTCTTTGACGGTGCGACCGAAAAGGACATCAAGGCCCAGCTCGCCAAAGCCGGTCTGCCGTCTTCCGGCAAGATCAAGCTCGTCGATGGCATGACTGGTCTCGCCTTCGAGCAGCCCGTCACCGTCGGCTACATCTACATGCTCAAGTTGAGCCATTTGGTGGACGACAAGATCCACGCCCGGAGCATCGGACCGTACTCCCTCATCACCCAGCAGCCGCTGGGCGGCAAGGCCCAGTTCGGTGGCCAGCGCTTCGGCGAAATGGAAGTCTGGGCGCTCGAAGCTTACGGCGCCGCTTACATTCTGCAAGAACTACTGACGGCCAAGTCGGACGACGTGTATGGTCGCGCCAAGATTTACGAAGCCATCGTCAAGGGTGAGGCTGCGGCCGAACCGGGCGTACCCGAGAGCTTCAACGTCTTGATCCGCGAACTCCAGTCGCTCTGCCTCGACGTCGAACTGATGAAAATGAAGAAGACCACGGAAGACGAAGAAGCTCCCGTGGACACCGCCCTCGCGGCGGACTAGTTGAAAGGACAGGAGAAAATCAATATGTATCGTTCATCCCCCTACGATCGCGCCAACCTGATTGCGGATTTCGATTCGATCCGCATCTCTCTGGCATCTCCCGAGAAGATCATCAACTGGTCCCACGGAGAGGTTACCAAGCCCGAGACTATTAACTACCGCACCTTCAAGCCCGAACGCGACGGCCTTTTCTGCGCCCGCATCTTCGGACCGGTTGCGGATTGGGAATGTCTCTGCGGCAAGTACAAACGCATGAAGCACCGTGGCGTCATCTGCGACAAGTGCGGTGTTGAGGTAACTCTCTCCCGCGTTCGCCGCGAACGCCTCGGCCACATCGAACTCGCCAGTCCCTGCTCGCACGTCTGGTTCTTCAAGGGCCTTCCGTCGCGCATCGGTTACCTGCTCGATATCACGCTCCGTGAACTCGAGCGCGTCCTCTACTTCGAAGCCTACGTCATCGTCGAACCCGGCGAAGCCCATGCTTCCGTCTCGCGCGGCGAAGTAATCTCCGACGAACGCAAGCGTCAGCTCGATCAGGAATTCCCCGGTGGATTCACCGCCATGATGGGCGCTGAAGGCATCAAGGAACTGCTCAAGAAGATCGACGTCGATGCGCTCTCGATCGAAATTCGCGAGCGCATGAAGACCGAACAATCGGCGCAAAAGAAGTTGAAGTTCGCCAAGCGTCTCCGCGTCACCGAGAGTTTCCGCAAATCGGGTAACAAGCCCGAGTGGATGATCCTCGACGTGCTGCCGGTGATCCCGCCCGACCTGCGTCCTCTCGTGCCTCTCGACGGCGGCCGCTTTGCGACCTCCGATTTGAACGACCTCTACCGTCGCGTCATCAACCGTAACAACCGTTTGAAGAAGCTGATCGAGCTACACGCTCCCGACGTGATCGTGCGCAATGAAAAGCGCATGCTGCAGGAAGCGGTGGATGCCCTGTTCGACAACGGTCGTCGCGGCCGCGTCTTGCGTGGCGCGAACAACCGTCCCCTCAAGTCCCTCTCCGATACGCTCAAGGGCAAGCAGGGCCGCTTCCGCCAGAATCTTCTCGGCAAGCGCGTCGATTACTCTGGCCGTTCGGTCATCGTCGTCGGTCCGGAACTCAAGCTGCACCAGTGCGGTTTGCCCAAGAAGATGGCGCTCGAACTCTTCAAGCCCTTCATCTACCATCGCCTCGAACAGCGTGGCCATTGCACCACCATCAAGCAGGCCAAGGAATTGGTCGAGCAGCAGGATCCGGTCGTTTGGGACATCCTCGAAGAGGTCATTAAAGACCATCCGATCCTGTTGAACCGCGCCCCCACCCTTCACCGTCTGGGCATCCAGGCCTTCGAACCCAAGCTGATCGAGGGTAAGGCCATCCAGCTTCACCCGCTGGTCTGCGCCGCCTTCAACGCCGACTTCGACGGCGACCAGATGGCCGTCCACGTGCCGCTCTCGCTGGAAGCTCAGCTGGAAGCCCGCGTGCTGATGATGAGCACGAACAACATCCTGTCGCCGGCCAACGGCCGCCCGATCATCGTGCCGTCGCAGGACATCGTTCTGGGGCTCTATTACCTGTCCCTGGCCCGCGAGGGTGAGCCCGGCGAAGGCAAGATCTTCGCCGACCTCGGCGAGATCGAAGCCGCGCTCGACCACGGCGTCGTGTCGCTGCACTCCAAGATCAAGGCCCGCCACAGCGAGATGAACGCTGACGGCGTGCTGGAGCGTAAGCTGATCG